>JBLHHD010000081.1:0-8753 GCA_047614605.1 Alteromonadaceae bacterium | reverse complement strand
GCGTTCGCGGCACTTCAAAAAGTCGGCCCCTTGCAAAAACAAGCTCTCCCACTGTGACACAGCTTACCCCTTTGCGCGCGCGAATTTAACACCGTAGCTTCATTAAGCGCTTACGTTTTACCCTACGCTTGGAAGCAATGCCTGACGAGGATTATCCGTGATGAAAACGTCAAAATGAACTCCGAAACTTGAGTTAGTATTAAACTAAAAAGCAAATAAATCGAGGCTTTAAAAGAGGCAAATTACCGTGGATTAACATAAAAATTGACTTGTTTGCCTGGTGTCACTAACTCTTGGATAGAAAAACAGTTAAACTAAAGCTAATGACGAACCAATACCGAGCCAAAACAACCCAACCTCACTATGGATAATTTACAGCAAGGTTTTTTGTTAACCCGTCATAGCCGGGACAGTAAAGTCAATAACAAAAGCTGCACCGAAATAGTGTTGTGGTTATCCACGCCATCCGGCCCAGTCAAATTAATTATCGACCATCAACAACCCGTGTTTTTTGTCTTGCAACAACACCAAGACAGTATCCAGCAAATACTAACAGCCCATGTTAATGACTGGCAATACAAACCTTTACCCTTAAAATCATTTGACCAACAACCGGTAGCGGCGCTGTATTTCGATTCGATGCATGGTTTTTATAATGCCAAAGAATTGTTACAAGCGGCCCATATTACTGTGCTGGAAAGTGACTTTCGCCTGCAAGAACGGTTTTTGATGGAACGCTTTATTTATGGTGGCATTGAGTTTATCGGCAAAGCCAAAGCTCGTACCGACTACACTGAGTATTCTGAGGTAAAAGTCCGCCCCTGCGACTACAATCCCCAATTGAGCATATTATCAATAGATATCGAATGTTCGATGCAAAGCGAGCTGTTTTCTATTGGTTTTTACGGGGGTAAAAGTGGACAAGCCAAAGACTCGCTTTACCGCCATGTCATCATGATTGGCGACCCACAACCAGCAGCACAATGGATCAGTTGGGTACCTAACGAGCTAGCCCTGCTACACGCCCTTGAAAATGTGTTTAACAATATCGACCCGGATATCATCATCGGCTGGAATGTCATCAACTTCGATTTTAAAGTACTGATCCAACGAGCAATCCACCATGACATAAAGCTGCGTCTTGGTCGTGGCGGCGCTTTTGCTCATTGGCGTGACAGTCGCCGTGAAAATAATCAGGGGTTTATCACACTGCCAGGCCGGGTGGTCGTTGATGGTATCGAGGCCCATAAAACCGCCACTTATAATTTTCCTAGTTTCAGCCTCGAAAATGTCGCTCAAACATTGTTAAGCCGAGGCAAAAAAGTCGATGACGTCAACCACCGGGTTGAAGAAATTATGTACGATTTTATCCATAACAAAGTCAAGTTGGCCGCTTATAATCTCGAAGACTGCGTATTGGTTTGGGATATTTTTGAGCATACCCGGCTAATGGATTTTTTGTTGTTTCGCAGTCAGTTAACCGGTTTAGAGCTCGACCGCAGCGGTGGCTCGGTGGCCGCTTTTACCAACCTTTATTTACCCCGTTTACATCGGGCCGGTTATGTTGCCCCCAATCTGCCCGCCGATGGCGGTTTGGCAAGCCCCGGCGGTTATGTGATGAGTTCGCGGCCCGGCTTATATGAACATGTATTAGTATTTGATTTTAAAAGCCTTTACCCGTCGATTATTCGCACCTTTAAAATCGATCCGCTGGGATTGATTGAAGGTTTGTTACACCCAGAGGTTGCCATTCCCGGGTTTAAAGAGGCGATGTTTTCTCGTGATCAGCACTTTTTACCCGACATAATCACCAAACTCTGGCAGCAACGAGATCAGGCCAAGCGGCATCATGATGCGCCCCGCTCTCAAGCGATTAAAATCTTGATGAATTCATTTTATGGCGTGCTAGGCTCTGGGGGGTGTCGTTTTTACGATACCCGACTAGCCAGCTCTATCACGCTGCGGGGTCATGAGATCATGCAAACAACGGCAAAATGGATAGAGCACGAGGGGTTGCAAGTGATTTACGGCGATACCGATTCTATCTTTGTGCTGCTCAATCACTCTTGTACCAACCAGCGAGCGGATGAAATAGGCGATGTACTAACCCAAAAAATCAATCTGTTATGGCAGCAAAAGCTTAAAGATGAATACCAACTCGAATGCTTTTTGGAAATGGAATACGAAACTCATTTTAACCGTTTTTTAATGCCCACCATTCGGGGCTCAGAAGTCGGCAGTAAAAAACGTTATGCGGGCTTAATTCAAAAAGATAATAAACCCGAAGAGCTTGTATTTAAAGGACTTGAGACGGTTCGTACCGACTGGACGATGCTGGCTAAAGCGTTTCAGACTGAGCTTTACCAGTGTGTTTTTCATGATAAAGATCCCTCTGAATATGTTCGTCAGGTTGTTGCTCAAACCCTCAGTGGTGAGCGTGATCACCAATTGATTTATCGTAAACGTTTACGCCGCAGACTCAGTCAATACGTAAAAAACGTTCCTCCTCACGTCCGTGCCGCCCGGCTCGCCGATGAACAAAATCAAAACCTCAACCGAACTTTGCAATATCAGTTTAAAGGCGTTATTGCGTATGTGATCACCATCCATGGCCCTGAGCCGCTCGAATACCATAAAAGTGCGCTCGATTATGATCACTACATAGAAAAGCAGCTGCAACCGGTCGCTGATGCTATCTTGCCGTTTATTGGTTTATCCTTCGACAGGCTGATCAATAAGCAGATGGGCTTGTTTTAAGTCTCACTTTTATCCTTCATCACATACAGGCAAACAAATACTCCGGTCATGACAAATATCACTAAAAAGCAAAATGGTAAGGCAGTACCGTTGTAAAACAAGGCCAATAATGGTCCGGCCAATGCGCCAAAACCAAATCGTAAAGTGCCTACAACCCCGGTTGCCGTGCCCATCTGCTCAGCAAAATCCAGCAAGATCAGCGCATCAGCGTTGGTGCTGATGATCACTGTACTACCAAGTAATAATCCCAACGACGCCACCGTCCAGTACAGATGCCAATCTAGCAGGTTCACCGCCAGTAAAGTTAACGCCGCTATTGAACCGACGATCCAACAACCCTTGATCATTTTGAGTGACCCCAGACGAGTTACAAAACGGCTATTAATAAACCCTGCACACATAAAAATGGCAACATTTAAGGCAAACAATAACCCAAAGGTCTTTTCATCAACCTGATAAACTTCCATATAAATAAATGAAATCGCCGTCACGTAACCAAAAAATGCCATGCTGGTAAAACAAATCATGATGATATAACGGCGCACAGCGACCCGAGACAAAACAATCCCGTAAGATTTAAAAAACGTATTAAACAGGCTATCAGTCAAAGGAACACGGGTAGTGGCAGGTAAGGCAAAAGTACTCAACAGCAAAATCAGCAAGGCATAACCGGCCAGGACAATAAATATCAGTTTCCAACCGCTTAATTCGAGTAACAATACCCCCAAAGTGGGTGCGACCATCGGCGCGAGCATCATGATCATGCTGACATATGACATGCCCTTGGCCAAATTTTTGCCATAAATAGCCCTGATATAACCCGAAACAGTAACCGTGGCGGCACTGCCACAAAATGCCTGGGCAAAGCGCAAAGCCAAAAACAGCTCAGGGGAGTCAACAAATATTAGCGCCAAACTAATTGACGCATAAGCCATCAATCCACCAAGTACCATCGGACGACGACCAAAAATATCGGCCATGGGGCCAAAAAACAATAATCCTGCCGCATAACCAGCCAAAAACACACTTAACGTCAGTTGCATGACACTCATATCAGTATTAAGGGCAGTAGCAATGACTGGCATTGCGGGTAAATAAGCATCAATAGCCAAAGGGGTGATAGCAACAATAGATGCCAGCAGTGGTAAAAATAGGGTTAAAGCAACAGGGGCATGAACGCGTTCAGTTTTATTCATAAATCCTTCAATATTATTATGCTAAAGTGCCCTACTCTTCCATGACGAAGGGCAGCTTATTTTAAAAGTCAGCTTATCCGCCAAATACCCGATTCTCCTGCTCGGCTACGCGAATAAAGGTGGTTCGTTTGGTCAACTCTTTTAGCTGACTAGCGCCAACATATGTACAGGTTGAGCGTACGCCACCCAAAATATCCTTGATAGTATCAACCACAGGACCACGGTAGGGGATCTCTACCGTTTTACCCTCAGATGCACGGTATTCGGCTACACCACCGGCGTGTTTATCCATCGCGGTTTGTGAACTCATCCCGTAAAAGGTTTTAAATTTTTTGCCATCTCGTTCAACCAAGTCACCCGCACTTTCGTCATGACCGGCAAACATGCCGCCAATCATCACAAAGTCAGAGCCACCGCCAAACGCTTTAGCGACATCACCCGGCGTACTGCAACCACCGTCAGAAATAATATGACCACCAAGCCCGTGAGCGGCATCGGCACATTCCATAACGGCTGAAAGCTGCGGATAACCAACGCCAGTTTTCACTCGGGTTGTACATACGGAGCCTGGACCAATACCCACTTTAACGATATCGGCACCAGATAAAATTAACTCTTCAACCATTTCGCCAGTGACTACATTACCAGCGACAATGGACTTATCGGGAAACTGCTCACGAACTCGTTGCAAAAAACCAATAAAGTGCTCGGAATAACCATTGGCAACGTCAATACAGATAAACTTGAGTTTACTGTCAAGGGCCATGATCTGTTTGAGTTTTACAAAGTCACCCTCTGAGGTGCCTGAACTGACCATAATATGATTGGTGATATCCGGCTGTTGTTGCAAAAAGGTTTGCCACTGAGCCACCGAATAATGTTTGTGCACTGCGGTCAGCAGTTTGTGTTCGGCCAATACCCGGGCCATTTCGAAGGTACCAACAGTATCCATATTGGCAGCAATCACGGGGACACCGCTCCATTGAACGTCGGCATGTTTTAGTTTAAATGTCCTATCCAGACAAACTTGGGAACGACTTTTTAAAGTCGAACGCTTGGGTCTGATTAAGACGTCTTTGAAACCCAGTTTAATGTCAGTTTCTACGCGCATAATCAACCTATTTGTAGGGGGTCCATGAATCTCATGGAAAAATAATTACGGTCTGGACAAGCGAGTAGGTTCTCTAGGCGGACTTAAGAATAAGCCTTGAAAATAAGCCAGTCACTTGTACCAAACAATCGTTGTACAGTACAAGCCGTGACTTATACGGGGGGATTGTGCTTTTTTAACGAGCAAAAGTAAAGTTTTTTTAAAGGGGTAACTTACCCTAACGCGTGATACAACTCGCGCAGCCCTTCGAGTTTGTCATCGTGCAGACTGTGCTTCGAATCAAACACCACCTGCTTGCCACTGGTATAAACATTTTTTACCAATTCTCTGCCACCGGCAAAGATCATTTCATCCCACATAGTTGCCGGGTCCTGACGTAACAGCGCCGGATGATCTTCGTTAAGCTCGACAAAATCAGCCAAAAAACCATCCATTAAATAACCGGTGTTGAGCTTTAGCGACTGTAATCCCCCGGCATAGCAGGCCGCAGCTAAGTTATGTCCTGGTGATACGCCATCTTTATGGGTCAAACAAGCTCTCGCACCGAGTTTGTAACGTTGTGAATATTCAATCAAACGTAACTCTTCAAAAGGATCGATACGAATATGCGAATCGGAGCCGATGCTAATCGCGCCTTTTTCGGCCATAAATTCTTTCATCGGAAAAATACCATCACCCAGGTTTGCCTCGGTCAATGGGCAAATGCCGACAACTGCATTCACTTTTGCCATGCCCTGACGCTCAAGCTCAGTAACATGGGTGGCATGAACCAGCGTCCAGTTTTGATTAATGCCAATATCATCAAGTAAAAATTCGACCGGACGTTTACCATAAAAAGCCAGCGAATCTTCGACCTCTGCTGGTTGCTCAGCAATGTGGATATGGATAGGGATGCCACGCTCATTATAAAGGGCGGCAAACGCTTTAAGACTGTCTTTGTCGACACCGCGAATCGAATGGGCTGTGACTCCAAGCCCATGACCTTGAGGCACTTTTTGTTGTAATTGCTGATGATAACGCTCATATTGTGCCAAATCAGCCATACCAAACGGCAGCTGTCTTGTCTCAAGGGGTTTGCCCATACCGCCATTTTTATATAACACTGGCAGCATACACACTCGTATTCCGGTTTCGACACCGCTGGCGTACAGTCGGGTGGCTAGCTCAGTCGAGTCGGCGTATGCCTCACCATTGGGTTTATTGTGCAAATAATGAAACTCACCTACAGAGGTATAACCGGCTTCAAGCATTTCGACATATAACCAGTCAGCAATTTGCTTAAAGGTATCAGGGGTTAACGCTTGTACCAATTTATACATTTGCTCGCGCCAACTCCAAAAGCTGTCTTCACCTTGGCCTAATGAAATACGCTCACCCAACCCTGCCATCGCTCGCTGAAAACTATGAGAATGGCAATTAATAAATCCGGGGATCACCACCCCAAGTGACTTAACCTCAGCGCCATCATCGGTTAACGTACAACGGCTAAATAACCCTTTATCATCGACGCTAAAGCTAACATCACGGTGCCATTGGTTGCCATCAAACAACCATTTGGCTTGAAAATATTTCATTGCAGTGCTCCTGTTATTTTTTATCCGCCGCGATGCTCAGCATCATGGCTGAAAACGACTCGATGATCTGACGTAAAATAATAACCGTTTTCGACCAGTTCGGTTCGCACTTTTTGCCGCTTTGCTCATCCATGTAGATACGCTGGCTGATCTCCATTTGAAAACTGTAAATCGATTCATCAGCATCGTGAAAACGACGGGTAATATTGCCGCCCTGAAAAGGACCGTTGGCAACACAAGTGGCTCCATTATCTTCAATAATCTGCCGGGCTTTATCGATAAAGGCATCCGGGCAGGTTAAGCCACTACGATTGGCTGGCATATAATCCAAAAAAGGTACATTCTGGATGGCTTCGACCTGACCCAAAATACTGTGCCCGTCATATAACAGCGCAGCACCAAACTTATTCTGTAACTGGCTTAACACCTCAGTGATTTTTGCATAATAAGGTTTGTGATAGTGCTCAGCTCGTTGATTAATTTGCGCAGCACTAGGCTCATAACCGGGTTTATAAATCGGTTTTCCCGCAAACGTTTTTAATGGCACTAACCCGGTGGTGCGCTCAGTATTGGCATACAATGCTGCCCCACCAGGTAAAGGTCGATTTAAATCAACGATATAACGCGAATACACGGCATGTATCAACGGGATATTCAGCTCGTTGGCAAAATCATACAATTCATGTACAAACCAGTCGGTGTCTGGCACATCAAGAATATCGGCAGAGGCGCCATTTCGACTAAATTCATCGGTCAGCAATGTGCCGCAATGTGGTATACTGATGAGTATCGGCACCGACAATTCATCGGGCATAAAGAGTTTAAAAGGACTTGCTGAGGGTTCAGAAGTGGTCGGATGCATGAATTTCCCCTTGGATGATGGATGATGGGTGATGGATGGGTGAGGTTACTTATTCACCAGCTTAAGTGTGCCTTCGTTGTCGCCTATCACTCGGCAGAACTCAGTCATATGACCCCCGTATAGTACCGGATTGAAATCACCATCAAAGCAATAAGATTTTTGAAATTGTAATACTGAAACATTGGTTTGGGTGATTTTTTTGATTGCCTTTCGTTCTTCAACTGAATAATTGACCAGTTTACTTTTCATCTCACTATAAACATAAGCGGCACCCGCATCTGGGCTGGATTTGGCCGAATCTCGCGCCATCATTTTGATTTGGCCGATGGTATTATCATAAAACTGATTGATTTTGGGATGGTCGATGGCCACCACGATAGCGACAATAACAATCAGATAAACTATTTTTTTCATCTTTGACTACTCTTTTTCATCGTTGACAGCCCTTTAACAACGCTTTGTAAACCAGCGGTGTTTGATTAGGCTATTGTAATCAAACAGGCAAAAAAAGAGAAATGTTTATTCGGCCTTGACCCGGCTACCCCCCACCCCATACACTGCTGGATTCGTTGTACTGAGTACACAAGCAGTATGGTCCAAACCATTATATAAAAGTGTCAAACCCCATGAGCCAACTTTCATTTACCGATTTAAGCCCTGATTTGATTCTTGATGCCATCCAAAGTGTGGGTATTTACGTTGAATCAGGATTATTGGCTTTAAATAGCTACGAAAACCGGGTTTATCAATTTGGTGGCGAAGACAACAAGCGTTATGTAGTGAAGTTTTACCGCCCGCAGCGCTGGAGCCGTGAACAAATTCTTGAAGAACACGAGTTTGCCCTCGAACTCGATAAAGCCGAAGTGCCACTGGTTGCCCCTTTGGTGATCAACGGTCAAACGCTGTTTGAACATAAGGGATACTGGTTTGCTTTATTTCCCTCGGTAGGCGGACGTACTTTTGAAGTCGATAATCTCGAACATCTTGAATGGATGGGGCGTTTTATTGGCCGGATTCATCTGATAGGTCAGACTAAACCTTTTGTTCACCGTCCGACGATCAGCTGTGAAGAATACCTCCATCAGGCCGGCGATTTTCTCAAACAGAGCCAATTTATTCCGTCCTACTTAACCGCCGCTTTTAATCCTATTCTTGATTTTGTCATCGACAAAGCCCAGCAACAGTATTTTGCCACTGATCAGATCCGCCTGCATGGCGACTGCCCCCCGGGAAATATTTTGTGGCGCGATGGT
>JBLHHD010000080.1:0-8849 GCA_047614605.1 Alteromonadaceae bacterium | reverse complement strand
GCTTGAAATAAAAAACGATGAGTCACCAGTGCGACTGGAGGCACCTACTACAGGTCAAAAGTCATTGATTTAGGTATAAAATACTGTTCCTGTTAATTGAAGCGAGAATTGCTGTGTATTTACTACAAACGTTGACCTGCGATTAGCCTTGTGTAGCCTTTGGTCAGGTTTATGTTATATTAATTCGTGAAAGTAACCGGAAAGAAAAATTCATCCCCCAAACGACAAAACAAACAATAAATTAAGGAGCCTTTTGTGGCTAAATCTCTACCGCTTTTACTTGCCGCCTCACTGCTGGCCGCAACAACCTTTACCCCAACGTTCGCCGCCGAAACCGCTGCCTTTTCAGATAAAATCAAACTGGCAATGGCCTCTGAAAAACGCAGTGAAAAAGACAAAGACCGTGATCGTAACCGAATGCCAGTGGAGACACTGAAGTTTTTTGGCATTAAAGATGATATGAAAGTATTGGAACTGGTGCCGGGTCGTGGCTGGTATACCCGTTTACTGGCCTCTGCACTGGCTGATAAAGGCCAGCTTTATGTCGGTATTGGTACCCGTCGCATCGAAGAGATCCTGCCCAAAGATGAGGTCTTCAGCAAGGTAAAAGTAATCGCCAAAGATACCAAACTTTCTTATAACGAAGAAAAACATGGTAGCGATGCCGTTGTACAAGCGATTGAAGTTACAGATCTCGACGCCGTATTAACCTTCAGAAACTACCATAACTTCACCGTTGAAGGTCGTATGGCCATTAACAAAGGCATACTGTCAACGCTTAAGCCCGGTGGCATTTATGGGGTGGTCGATCACACTCGCCGTCATATGCAAGACGATAATGACGAAAATGGCCGTCGGGTTGATCCCGTCTTGGCGATTAAAGAAATTGAGGCGTCAGGTTTCGAATTTGTTGACTATTCAAACGTGCATTATCATACCGATGATGAATTACGCTATGAAGTAGGCCGTAAATCTGTATCAGGTAATACTGACCGCTTCACGTTGTTATTCAAAAAGCCGTTATAACCGGGTTTAAATCTTTGCAAATACCCTGCATCGCTTGGTAATTACATAGATACGTTACCTATCAAAAAGGGCCCCATAGGGGCCCTTTTGTTTATGAATGATTTAACGTCACACGGGTTAATTACTCCCCGTCATTGATGTCCTGTACACAACCGCGAATGGCTTTTTTAGTCGCACGATGAACCGCTTTTTGTGCATCAAATTCAGCTTGCGTAACCTCACCATCTTCATCGGCATCCGTGGTATTAAAGTCATTTTCTGCTTTGCTCAGCATTGAAACTTCCAACTCAGCCAAATCAATCGCACCATCTTCATTGCTGTCTATTGCTGCAAAACGATCTTCACTAGAGATGAAGTGGTCTGCGGTTGGCACAACAATGTTGTCATCACCAGACTCGGCTTTTACATCAGCAACACACTGAACGATTTCATCAGCAATGGCAGACAGGTCAGATGTATTACCATGGCGATTTTGTTGAAATTCTGCCAATGATAAAACACCATCTTCGTCGCCATCTTTACGGCTTAATTTTTTATCAGCTTTATTGGCAACCGGGTCTGTCATTTCAGTCAGTGACAATACACCATCTTCATTGGTATCTAGTCGGGCAAACATTTTCGCACCATGATGACCACCTCTACCGCCTCGGGCATTTTCGCCATCTGCCGCACTAGCTTGTGGCATAGACAGTAATGTAGTCGAAGCAACTAAAGCAGCTAATACTGTGGTGTTAAAACGTTTTGTAATTCTTGTCATGTCGAACTCCTAAAGGGATTATTTGTTGTTTCACCAGATAAAACGCTGCCGATACGGTTTGGTTGACAATAAAATAAAAAAGATTTTAAAAATCATTGTTTGAGGGGGGTTGATAAGAGGAGAGCTGTTTGAAATCTATACTGACAATCTGTTATTATCCGCGCTTATTTATTGATTGTTGTACATCAGTGCAAGACAATTATGGAAATATGTGATTTTAATAGGAATACCTTATATGATTAATAAAAGCATTATGCTTTTCATCGCACTCGCTACATCAGCTACATCAATCTCTTGCATGGCCGAATCAACTGGCAAAGGGAAAATCATTTACACCCAGGGACACATGTCACCAGCCTGTCGAACCGTTTCGCATAAAACTAATGATACTGGTCTAGTAAAGTACTTTCGAATAGCAGCCGTCGCTGGGGATGATGATATTCAGTCTGTGGTTTTGGCCGCTTTGATGGCAGACAGGGACGTTGACATTTTTTACGATCCGGCTCAAACCACAGGATGTGGAACAGAACCCGCTATTGTTTTTGCTACGGTTTTCTAAAAAACCTGTTCAGGTAACCGTCGAGATAATGCTCCCGGCATACCGAATTCCTTACATCCCTGTTACAATTGTATGGCTCCCGTCGAAGCGTCGAACCGTCCCAATTGCATCAATACATCCTGTATTGAAAAAAACGGCCTTCAAAGAAGGCCGTTTTTTTACTTGCTCAATCGCCAGCTAAACCTGGCAAAAATTTAGAAAGTATATTGTAGCTGCACACCATAAATGGTCTGCGTACGATCCACACCGGTCAGCTTGTCCTCGTCTTCGAAGCGAAATATTTCTGGACGAATACGGAAGCCTCGGGCAATCCATGGTAAATCAATTGGGATACTTAGACCGACCATGTTACTTTCATAATCGAAGTAACCGTCAGCATCACTAGACAACGCACCATAAATAAAGTGTGCTGAGCCTTTGATTTCTGTGCCGTGGAAACGCCAGCCCAAATCAACCCAGTAACCGGTATTATCAGTATCCTCCAAACGACGCCCTACGGCATCATAGACAGCACCAGCATTGTTACCAGCATCAGAACCAGAGATTGACATTTTGGTGTTACCCCAGTTACGACCACCACCAACTTCGGCAGCAAATGTAAAGGCACCAGCACCAGTTTTAGCGCCTAGTGAATACCCGTATGAGGTCAAATCATCACCTTCGGTGTAGCTTTGGTCATGAAAGAACGCACTTGGGAATATTTGCCAGTTGAAGGTTTTATAAGCCAAACCTAAATCAATACGTGGAATGGTTGTTTCACGCTGACCTGCTCCTACTGGATCTTTACCACCATTAGGGTCGACCAGTGCGACTGCAAATGCACCCTGACGATTTAAGAACTTATAAGTATAACGAATTTGCGAAGGACGACTCGGCGATACACTACCATAAGCCTGACCTGAGTTGTTTACCATGGCGACATTAGGGTTCAGTGGTGCAAACGGCGTTGAAGTCTGACCGACTAACAACTGATGCGTTTCACTGATATCCCATTTACCATAGGCATGACGAATATTATCTTTTTCATCATCACGCAATGCCAATTCGATATACATGCTAACACTATCTTCATTATCCCACTTGATACGAAAACGGGAGTTATTCGCCACATCAAGAATCGAATTAGTGCGATCATTACCTTGGACACCACCGATGTCCTCTTGTTGATTAACATAGTAATTGGTGAAAACCACACCACCAATTGTTGATTTTGCCTGTACTGTGGTGCTTGCCATAGCCAATACTACGCCAGCAGCGACCGGGGTTATGTAATTTTTCATGATTTCCCTTACTTTACCGTTCTTTATTCTTAATTAATTATGTCGGCTTGTTGTCAATGCTTACCCTTTGACAATCGGGTTTGTAACAGCTTGTCGACAGTTTTATTGTTATACAGTTTCAAAGAGCTACCCAATTAACTAGTTCTCATCCCGAAACGTTGATTTTGCGCAAGCGCTGCAATCAAACACCTCAGGCTGAAGTCATTAACTTATTGATTAATAAGCCTTACGACTTCGCTGCATCGTTCTTATCCCGTCATACTGACGGATAGAAACTACGTTTCTGGACCAGAACTAACTACCTTGGGTCGAACTCTCCTAGCAATGGATCAGGCATTTCCAGTTCTCGATCGTCCCTGCTCAGTTCACGCTTGAGAGTCACCGCTTTGATGACACTTTCCACCTGCTCAGCGATCGTCTCAACCTTAGAAGCAGGCTGAGTTCGTTGCACTGGCTGATGTTGTGTTTGCGCGGTCTGTGCTTGAACCACCGGTGTCACACTCTTTACAGCACTACGAACCTTCATCTGCTCTGCGACTACAGGGGTACTTATTACCTGTGTATTCGTAGGCTCAGCCTGCTGTTGCACTTGTGCTACAGCAGGTACTGGCAAAGGTCTTGGCTGCGGTTGAGTCTCAACTCGTTGTGTGTAACTATCCTGGGCCGGTGTGACCTGAGCAACAACGGGCTCATATTCGAACAGTCCCTGTACCAGCGGATCCAGCTTTTCCTGTTGATCGCGCTGTTTAGCATCAGCCGCCAGCGTAAAGTTTGCTTCACCATATTGCACCGTCTTATTGTCGGCTTCTTGCAATAGGATATCTGGCGTTTCGAGTTCGTCACCATAATCGTTCGGTGCTTTAGCATTAGAGGTGGTGTTGCAACCGGCCAATGTTAATAAACCCGATACTAATAATAATTGCCTAATTTTCATTGCTAATACCTATACTATATTGCGCGTGACTTAAAGCTCATCTTGGAGAAGTCATACTTATAGTCTGACTCACCAATCTTCTTCACTACACCACGAGCGAGTTTATAACGCGGACGTTGACTGATCGGATCATTGACCCGCCCTGCCAGTGCGTTAGCCGTTCGATCTTTAGTGGTTGTGTTGAAATAGGTAAAAGTCACCCCTTTCTTCACATTATCTGTCACGAGTGCCACTGCCTTAAACGAAGCGCTATCCATTTCGATCTGATTATTTTTCATCATTTCGGTGAATGTCATGGGTTTCACTTCATCCCATTTCAAACCAAGTCCAGATTCAAGACTCTTCATCAGTGGATCATCAAGATCGAGCTTATCGTGTAATTCATCACGCTCTTTCTTACGCTTAACATCCGCTGCCGAAGGTTTTGATGGACCAAAAGATGATAACATCTCATCTGGCTCGGTAATGTCATCGTTACCCATAGAAGTTGGCGTATAAGCACGAGACTCGGTGTGATCACTGTCGACTACTTTTGCCAGTTCATCCACTTCATCAATATCGGCGTTGGCCTTTAACGGGGTCATACCACGTAACTTGCGATCCGCTTCCGAATCACCATAACCTCCCACTTCAACCGGGATCCTATCGTGAGAAATCTCCAGCATATCACCGTTGACGATACCACGAGCTTTAGCGTCATCAGGATGAATTTCAAGCCAGTTATCAGGCCAGCGCTGTTGCAGGTACTCTCGACGAATTTGATCGTCATAACCCGACTGCCAAATTTCGTTAACACGTCCACTGGTTACCCATAGCTCATCACCTTGAGGTTTCATAAACTCCCAGTAATCACCAAAGGTTTCCCAAACGGCTTTAAGCAGGTTGGCACGACCGGTTTTGGTTTTGAATTTACGCAACCAGTTAGGATCGATTTTGGTTAAACCACTGGCGGTGCCTGTTTTGAGGGTTGAATCATGCAATCGTTGAGTACCCACCAGCTTGCCATCTTCCCAACGTACCGGCCCCTGGATACCTGTAGTACCATAATCACGTAAAACTTCATGAGCTCTACGGCCATGTAATCTGGCATATTCCACCAGGGCAACATAGCTGGTACGGCGACCTTTGTTATAAAATGCCGCATCTTCAAAGACCTCATTGCTGTCTTTCCAGTCAAAACCAGAATATCCCATAGCACGAGCAAACCGCGCCGCAATATCCCAGTCAGCCAAAGATTCACCTGGAGCATCGTTAAATTTCGAGTACAGACGAATTCGGCGCTCACCGTTAGCACGGGTCAAATCTTGTTCACCCCAGCCAGAAGCCGGCAAGACCAAATCAGCAATTTCGGTGTTAATCGGCTCAACCGGATAAACATCCTGATGCACCAGCATAAAACCGCCATTGTCTGAACGGCGTTTATAAGTATCAATCAGGTGTTGCTTGTCAATACTCGTCGGTTGATCGCTGTGAGCACTCGACATGGTTCTGATACGCTCTTCGAGACGACGTGAAGCAGTCATTGCCTGGATCCAGGTGGTACCAATTACCCACATAAAACCAACCCGACCCTGCTCTACCCAACGGTCAACATCAATGCCTTGCTTTCTCCAACCTGGGAATTTCTCTGGAGACTCTTGCTCAGGATAACGACCACCAGGCATCATGCCACGTTGGTGACCACCGAAGCGTGAAATAACCTGACCCGGACGGTTACCCGCACCACAAATCAAGCCCAATGCAGTAAGCGCAGCAGTATTACCGTAGTTGTTTGACCAGTACAGTCCTTTTTCCATCGCAAAAGAGGTTTTGGAACGCTTGCCATCGGCTCTTGGCTTGGCAATTGTCGCCGCAGCTTCAAGAATTTGCTCAGCCGGAATACCCGTTTTTTCAGCGGCAATATCCAGACGGGCATATTTGTAATTGAGGATCCATTCTTTAAAATCATCAAACCCATCCGCTTGGAAAACTTCTTTGTCACGCTCGGCCTTGTTGTTGATCCATTTGGAGACAAATTCTTTGTCTTCCCAGCCGTTTTCAACAATAATTCGTGCCATTGCGTTTAATAACAGGTTATCGGTGCCTGGATTGATTTCCATATACATACCATTGTTTTGCTCAGCATGAGCAACCCCCTGGGTTCTACGCGGTACTACCGAAATAACCTTCATGCCATTACGAATACCGTTGAGGATCCATTGGTTGAAAATAATGGTTTTAGCTTCAAACGGATCAGTTCCTACCATAAACAAGACATCGGCCGTTGACCAATCTTCATAGGATGCTGAAAAGTTATCAATACCCGCATCGGACATGCCCGGAGTATCTGGACCATGACCGGTTGGCTGATCATGAACCGCCCATACCGGAGTGTCTACACCACGAAAGGCCAGTTTGGTTAGTGCATGGGTATTTTCCCAGAAGTTGTAGGAAAACATTTTCATTCCCCACGCCGATTTGGTGCGGGTTTTGATTACATGCTTGGAGACTTCTGCCATGACTTCAATGGCATCATCCCAGGAGATACGCTGTAATTTACCGTCAACACGGACTTGCGGATACAACAGACGATCTTTGGTTAAACTATTAGGGTTATAGCATTTCTTGGCAATGGTTCCACCACGAATACTGTGATCACCACCAACGTTAACCACTTTGGTATCCCTATCGCCAACAATCGCGACATTATGGGGTTTACCATTGTGGGTAACAATATTATGCTGATTAGGGCTTACCCACGCACCAGTCATCGTTTGCGTCGGGTAATCCATATTAAAAGCGTTGCCGCCAGCGGCTTCGCTCCCATCTTTGCCAACCGGCCAACGATAGACCTTATAGCCACAGGCAACGATACAGTAGTCACACGCAGTGGTGAAAACTTCTGCATCCGTGGGCGGCAAAGGTACGTTCGAAGGGGGCATGTAATGAGGTTTGCTACTCATAATTTAATTTCCTTTATCTCACAGTTCAGTCACAGCTAACGGATTTGTCTGGTGACCATAGAGGATCCCCATAATCCCGGAAACATAAATATCATCGCCATCAATTTCTAAACGCCCTTGAGGTAAGCTTTCAGTCGCATGACCAGCTATTACCATACCGTGACGAGTTAAATCAAAAGTAGTTAGATGAAGTGGGCAAGGGCCCAGTGCTTTATGCTTAGACTTGTAGGAACCGTTTAATGGGCCACCCATGTGAGTGCATAAGTTGCTAAATGCAACAATGTCTTGATCTTTGCCTACGCCACCACCAGCTGCTTCACCGAGTTTTACCAGGACAAAAGTGGATGTTGGACTGTGCGAAGGATACTGAAAATCAATGGGTTGATTTTCCTTCAGTTGACTTAGTTTTCCTATTTTTTGTCGTGAATGTTCTTTGACCAGCATGTTCACTGCGCCGGACACTCCTGGCAAACCTGCCAAAACAAATGTGGTCGCACCAGCAAGTAAAAAATGCCGCCTTGACTCACATGGGCGTTCACCGCCCGATATCGTATCGTTACTCATAGTTAATCCCGAATGAACAAAGTTATTGGTTTTCTTTTTGGTATTATGCAATATCATCCGATTTAATAGATATTTATGCATCATTTACTAATCAGATAATACCTTAAAGTTGATACCCAATTAATACATTTAATGAACAAATAATTAACGAGGCAAATCAATGATAATGCTAACTTTAATGTTAGCACAGACGAATTTGGTAACTAGTTTTTTTTCAAAAAAATTTTTTAACCACAGCTTTATTGACACACGTCAAGGGACAGTGATTTTTGCCTGTTTGCTTTTCAAACGAAAAATGGTTGTATTTAGTAGATCCTTTAATTGTTTAAAAAGTGAATTAGGTAAAAGTGACACATAGAGTTTACACCATATGGGATATCTTTCTTCGGCCATCAAATGGTAAAAGTAATCGTAAATCCCAATGAATAGCAAGTGAATAGTAAGTGAATGGTTATGCAGGAACAACTTCATTAACAACCTCTTTAGGCTCATCCGGTAAAACTTAAAAGCGCGATAAAGATCCCCAGCGTCATAAACCTAAATCCGCCAAAAACAGGCCGCATCAATGCATTACCCCAAAGGCCCCAAACCACAGATCATAATTACAATAAGTACAACTTCTTAGGTTACTGTTACACTGTCAACTTAGGAGTAGACCTTATAATGGTAAATATTTAAAATCCCCTAGGAGCCTGTCCGAGAATGAGACTCGACTGAGAAAAATCTGGATTTGGCTATTTTACGCGCTTTTTCCAGTTAAATAGTCAAACTATTCGCCTGAAAAAAC
>JBLHHD010000079.1:0-8869 GCA_047614605.1 Alteromonadaceae bacterium | reverse complement strand
GTGGTCATTCGCTATGCCCTGCTGCCTTTATTTGAACGCCTGACAGTCCACCGTGGGAGTGTACACAGCTTGCTGGCTTGTCTGATGTTTGGTTTAATTAGCGTACAACTGGCTTTGCTGGCCGATAAAAGTATCGTTTTTAGCTGGTGTGCCGGGGTATTTATTATCATCGGCATGTTGGTCCATTTAAGCCTGGACGAGTTATACAGTGTTGATTTGAACAACCTGACAATCAAGCGTTCGTTTGGCAGTGCACTTAAACCCTTATCGCTGAGTTACCCTTTAACGACAGGGGCTCACGTGCTAACCTGCATCGCCCTGATTTATCTGGCCCCACCAATCGACCCTTTGTTATCAGCCCTGCAACAGCATCAGGTCCACTTTTTACCCTGGCAAGAATGGGCCACTATCAAAGCGATTTTTCAATAAAAGCCACGCCAGCCCAGTTTAACAAAGCAAAAATAACGACCGCGACAGCACTGAGTAATAAAGAGATAACACCAAACAAGTCCGGGGCTTTCATCAAAGTGCTCATCAGTGAGTCCTCGTAATAAAAAAACCACTGATGCCCACTGGGGAAAACCCACTCATGCAAAGCATAAAAAACATCAACGGGACCTGCTACCCCTACCAGCAAACCAAAAACTAAAATCAAACTGATAATGCCCAGCAGTTGCTGTTTAAAGCCCGGCATCACCAGCGGGGTAAACCGATACAATAGCAATACAATACCCCAGAAAAACACCACCAAGTAGGACAGTACTTTTAACTGGTCAAGTAAATTGGCAACATCTTGTAGATGAATGATCTCCGTCTGATGTAATAACGAATCAATAACCTGGGCGTCTGGCTTAAGATAGACAATTTCACTTAACCCTTCCCCTTGATGATGCACTGCCTTATTAATGGCGGCAAACAACCGCTGATGCTCGGTTTTATCAGTCAACTCAAAGTCGTTGCGATGACGATTAAGCGGCCCGTATTGCTCAATGACTTTGCTTATTTCCAACACATCATGAAACCCGCTATAAGCAAAGTTAATGTTAAACAATAACACCCAGCTAATAGAAAATGCCACCACCAGGGTCGACAGGCTATACAATACCGTGACTAATGGGATAACCAAACGGCTCAAGCTATTAATGCTCAATCAACCAACCAAGATCTCGTCCACCCGCTGCAAGCCACGAGGTAACTTACTACCTCGGCGTCCACGCTCACCACTGTAGTGAGCCAAATCATCCGGTTTTAAAGTGAGCTTGCGTTTACCAGCCACCAACGTTATCGAGGTGTCAGCCGGAATAGTCGCGAGGATATTAATAAACTCTTCTCTGGTCGCTGCACGAACCGATGGAATTGAGATGATTTTGTTACCCTTACCTTTGTTCAGTTTTGGCAAATCAGCCAGTGGAAAAACCAGCATTCGCCCTTCGTTGGTAATGGCCAGGCACAAGTCTGTTTCAACATTGTTGATCGGACAAGGGGTCATCAATAACGCCGCTTTAGGGATACTGACGAGTGCCTTACCGCTTTTGTTTTTACTCACTAAAGAGGCAAATGTGGTGACAAAACCATAACCGCCATCAGAGGCCAGTAAAAAGTGCTGTGACTCCTCGGCCATGACCACATGGTCAAAGGTTTCACCGGTATTAATAGTGAAACGCCCGGTTAACGGCTCGCCCTGACTACGGGCAGTTGGCAGGGTATGGGCATCGGTTGAAAACGCTTTGCCTGACGAAACTAAAAAGGCAACCGGTAAATTACTCCGCCCTTTGGCCGCTGCTTTAAAATCATCACCGGCTTTATAACTCAACGCCCTGACATCAATATCGTGGCCTTTGGCACAACGAGCCCAGCCTTTTTGTGAGATCACCACAGTGACTTGCTCGCTGGGAATTAATTCTTTTTCGGTTAATGCTTTGGATTCTCCACGCACCACCAGTGGCGAACGACGGGGTTCACCGTATAACTCGGCTGCCTCTTTAATCTCTCTTTTAAGCAAATTAGTCATTTTGACTTTCGAATTAAGGATTGATTCGAGACCGTCACGTTCTTTTACTAACTCGTCCTGCTCACCTTTGATTTTAAATTCTTCGAGTTTTGCCAAATGACGTAATTTTAAATCTAAAATGGCATCAGCCTGAATGGCACTTAATTCAAACCTTTCCATTAATACCGGTTTTGGCTCATCATTACGGCGAATAATGGCAATGACTTCATCAATGCTCAAAAACGCAATCATTAAACCGTCGAGAATATGCAACCTGGCCAGTACTTTTTCAAGTCGGTGCTGTAACCGTTTGGTTACAATGTCACGACGAAAAACCAGCCACTCGCCAAGCACGTCAAGCAAGTTTTTCACTCTAGGACGCAGGTCAAGCCCCAATACATTGATATTAACCCGGTAGTTTTTCTCCAGATCGGTGGTAGCAAAAAGGTGCGCCATTAATTGCTCAACATGAACCCGGTTCGAACGAGGAACAATCACAATACGAGTGGGGTTCTCATGATCCGATTCATCACGCAAGTCGGCTACCATTGGCAGCTTTTTGGCTACCATTTGGGCAGCGATTTGCTCTAGCACTTTGCCCCCAGAGGTTTGATGAGGCAAAGCCGTAACGACAATATCACCGCCCTCTTCATTATAAACAGCCCGCATTTTAACGCTGCCTTTACCGGTTTCATAGATTTTTTGAATGTCTTTGGCGGGGGTGATGATCTCCGCCTCAGTTGGATAATCCGGGGCGATGACATAGGTCATTAAATCTTGAACGGTACTTTTAGGGTTACTCAGCAGATGAATACAGGCAGCAGCCACTTCATGAACATTATGTGGTGGAATATCGGTTGCCATACCCACGGCGATACCCGTGATGCCGTTCAGCAAAATATGCGGCAAACGCGCTGGTAATACCTTAGGCTCTTTCATGGTGCCATCAAAGTTAGGTGACCACTCGACATTACCCTGGCCAACCTCAGACAATAACACTTCACTAAATTTTGACAATCGCGCTTCGGTATAACGCATCGCAGCAAATGATTTTGGATCATCCGCCGCCCCCCAGTTACCCTGGCCATCAACCAAAGGATGACGATAAGAAAATGGTTGAGCCATCAATACCATGGCTTCATAACACGCCGAGTCGCCATGGGGGTGGAATTTACCCAGCACATCACCAACGGTTCTGGCTGATTTTTTATACTTGGCTGTGGCTGACAAATTAAGCTCAGACATGGCATAAATAATCCGTCTTTGCACCGGTTTAAGTCCATCACCAATATGTGGTAATGCACGGTCCATAATAACATACATAGAATAGTTTAAATAAGCGTCTTCGGTAAAGCGCCTTAACGGCACCTGCTCGACATTAGCCATAGTGTAATCGGTTACATCATTCATTAATCTATGCCTTGTGGATACGTGGTTACAATATTGTTGTTAAAAGTGAGCGAGCCTGTTCAGGCAACTATTTCCGGTAGCCTGAACAGGCAACTTCAACGCAGTTACGGCCATTCTCTTTCGCCAGATACATGGCTTTGTCGGCACGCTGGGTCAATGCTTCAAAGGTTTCACCCGTTTGTGCCATCGCCACGCCAAAGCTGGCAGTCACACTAAAACGGTTTTGTTCAAACTCTTGTTGCTGAGCAGCCAGTTTCTCTTTAAGCCGTTCGGCAATCAACTGGGCAGTCTCAATGGCGACCCCGGGCAAAATCGCCAAAAACTCTTCTCCACCGATACGGGCCATAATGTCGCTGTCACGTAAACAACTCTGACTAACTTCACTGATATTTTTTAATACGGCATCGCCGGCACTGTGACCATAAGTGTCATTAACCTGTTTAAAGTTATCCAAATCAAATAACATCACACTAATCTGCTGTTTAGTTTTGCCTTGCTCATTAACCAGTTCTTCACCTTTAGCCAATGCGTAACCCCGATTATACAAGTCGGTTAAACTGTCGGTTTGGGCAATCAGCTTTAACTTCCTGCGCGAATTAAGTTGACGATACATCACAAAGATAAGTCCCATCGACAATACTGTCAGAGCAACTAAAAAGAAGGTTTGAATTTGCTGTTCACTTTTTGCCTGCCTCAATTGCAGGGCTTTAATTTGATTGTCTTTTTCAAGTATTTTATTAAGACTTTCATTACGCTCAACATCAAAAGCAACACGTAATTTACCCAATACAGCATCCCTTTGTGTGGTTCTGCTTTTTTCATAACCATCACTATATTCTTTTAACAGCTCATAACCTCGTTGATATTGCCCCAAATCAGCATAAAAACGCGATTTTAAATCCAGCAACATCAATCCAAAGCCGCTGGTATTATTAAGCTGATCTTTAGGCATCAATTTCTCGGCAATTGACAGTACTTCAAGGGCTTTATTGGTTTGATCAAGGTGACTGAGAATATCGGCTTTGACCTGATAAAACTCAACCTGGTACATCACCCCTTCAACAAAGGGTAAAAATTCTTCGGCCTTTTTGATATACGCCAATGCCCGCTCATATTGTTTGTTTTCATTGCTCGAACGAGCAAAACCTTTATAAGCCGCATACATATTGGATTTTTCTGTCGAGGCTTTACTCTTTGCTAACATCTTGTCAAAATAACTGTTGGCTTCGCTGTAAGCCTTAAGCTCCAGATAAGTGCCCGCGAGATTATATAATGAAGCGATTTCAAGCTCTTTATTGGCCATTGCCTGTGCCGTCGCCAAAGCCTGTAAATGAATGTCAACGGCAGCCACATCGTCACGGGTGTAATTATACAAAAGCCCTAACGAGTTAAACACTTCCCAACTCAAACCATCGTCATTAACTTCCAGAGCAATTCCGTAGGCTTCTTTCATTTGTACCAGAGCAACCTCATAATTTTGCTCTTCGGTGGCCAGTGCCGCCAAGTAAAGCTTACCCCGCCCTTCGACCAAGCGATCACCACTGTTTTTGGCTATTGCATAACCTTTTTTGTAGTACAGTCTTGCGGTATCGTAATCAGCTTGCATTTCATAAGCAAATCCCAGATTAAAATACAAGTCTGCAACAACGGCTGAATCCTCGCGGCTGTGTAAAGCCAAACCTTTTTCAGCATAAGTTTTAACCTCAACGATATGGCCTAAGGTGGCATTAAGTTCGGCTAGCTTATTGTAAAAGTGCGCCAATTGTTCTGGTGAAGAAACCTTAACGACTTCAGCTTCACGTTTAAGCAACATCGTTATTGCTACTGAAACCTGATCGCTTTCAAGCTCTACAGCTCTTACTACCAGCCGTTCAGCCAGCGAGAGTGTGGGCTGACTCTGATGATCGTCTGCCCACACTCCAGGCATCAGAAACATCAGCATAAAAATAAATCCGATAGTATACTGTTTACCTGTTTTGTCAGTATTATGTGGTATATTCATCGTTGTACATTCAACCTGTATTGATGTTTATTATTATGGTTACATGGGTACTGTTATTCTACTTACTACTTAGCCATTTAACTGAGTTATTGATTATGCTGATTAAACGATGGCTTCATCACCCTTTGCTTCCAACCACTGCTTACGGTCGGGAGCACGTTTTTTGGCCAGTAACATATCCATTAACTCTTCGGTTTGTTCACTGTCATCAATCGTTAGCTGCACTAAACGACGGGTGTTCGGGTCCATGGTTGTTTCTCTAAGCTGTAAAGGATTCATTTCTCCCAGCCCCTTAAATCGCTGTACATTAACTTTACCGCGTTTTTTCTCGGCAGCAATACGATCTAAAATGCCGTTTTTTTCATCTTCATCAAGGGCATAAAAAACCTCTTTACCGACATCAATCCGATATAACGGCGGCATTGCCACGTAAACATGCCCTTGTACTACCAACTCATTAAAATGACGAATAAACAAAGCACACAGTAAGGTGGCAATATGCAAACCATCAGAATCGGCATCAGCAAGGATACAAACTTTACCATAACGAAGCTCGGTTAAATCTTTGGAATCAGGGTCAATACCAATTGCCACCGAAATATCATGAATTTCCTGAGAAGCGAGGATCTGTCCCGACTCAACCTCCCAAGTATTGAGGATTTTGCCCCGTAGGGGCATGATAGCCTGAAAATAACGGTCCCGAGCCTGTTTTGCCGAGCCACCAGCAGAATCACCTTCCACCAAAAACAACTCAGTACGGCTGTTTTCCTGACTTGAGCAGTCAGTCAACTTACCGGGCAATGCCGGTCCAGAAGTGACTTTTTTACGCACCACTTTTTTGCTCGCCCGTAACCGGCGCTGAGCACTATTGATGCAATAGTCAGCCAGTGCCTCTGCTGTTTCGGTATGTTCATTTAACCACAAGCTAAAAGCATCTTTGACCACGCCAGAGACAAAAGCGGCACACTGACGAGAAGACAAGCGTTCTTTGGTTTGTCCGGCAAACTGCGGGTCTTGCATTTTGACCGATAAAATATAGCTGCATCGATCCCAAATATCATCAGGGGTCAGCTTAATCCCTCTTGGCAACAAGTTACGAAACTCACAAAACTCACGCATCGACTCGAGTAAACCTTGACGCAAACCATTAACATGAGTGCCGCCCTGAGCCGTAGGAATGAGGTTAACATAACTTTCGCCAATCAAATCGCCACCCTCGGGCAACCATAACAATGCCCAGTCAACCGCCTCGTTATTACCGGCGAACGCGCCAATAAACGGTTCTTTTGGCAAACACTCCCAGTCTTTTACGGCATCAATCAAATAATCTTTTAAACCATCAAGAAAACACCACTCGTAGACATTATTATTGACTTTATCGTTGAATTTAATTTTAAGCCCCGGGCATAACACCGCCTTGGCTTTGAGATTATGAATCAATTTGGAGACTGAGAATTTGGCTGAATCAAAATAGCTGGGATCTGGCCAGAAACGTACTAAAGTACCCGTGTTGCGTTTACCAACAGTGCCTGTTTCAATAAGCTCCTGAACCTTCTCTCCCTTTTCAAACGCCATTTCATACACTTTGGCATCACGCCTGACAACAATTTCAACCCGCTTTGACAAGGCATTAACCACCGAAATACCGACCCCGTGCAACCCTCCCGAGAACTGGTAATTATCGTTCGAAAATTTGCCACCCGCATGGAGCTTGGTCATGATCAGCTCAACTCCGCTGACCCCTTCCTCAGGATGAATATCAACCGGCATTCCACGACCGTCATCAGTCACTTCAATCGATTGGTCATCATTTAAGGTCACTTGCAAACTGTTGGTAAAACCCGCCAGGGCTTCATCCACGGAGTTATCAATAACTTCCTGGGCAAGGTGATTGGGTCGGGAAGTATCAGTATACATTCCCGGTCGGCGACGAACAGGATCCAGTCCGCTAAGAACTTCAATCGCGTCAGAATTATAACTTTGGTCAGTCATATTTTATTTGTTTTGCCTGATTGGTTATGTTCAATGATTGTATTTTTAGTGTAGTTCAACGGTCTTACCTTAACCCGAAAAAATCAACGATATCAGGAAGAAACCGTTGATATCCCTGAAAACTATGGTCGCCGCCCGCCTCGACGGTCTGTTTGCAACCGGCGTATTTACTGACAGCCTGAGTGTGATCCAGTACCTCGTCACCTTCTTGCTGTAACAGCCAGTACAAGTGATGGCGACTTATTGCCGGTGTATCAATGGCAAGCAGTTCGCTCATATGCTCAGGCTGTAAATGATATCGTTCATTGGTATAGGGATTTGTCTGCTCCCCCAGATAATCACTAAGCAACTCATAAGGGCGAACTGCGGGATTGACCAAAACTGATTTTACGCTATATTTCTCAACAAAATAAGAGGCTAAGTAACCGCCAAGAGAACTTCCCACAATTCCCTTTATAAGCTTTTGATTTTCAATGAAAAAGTTCTCCAGAAAATTAATTGCCTGTGTCGGATAAGGCGGGATTTGCGGCGCAACAAAGCTGACATGGGGGAGCTTTAAGGATAAGTATTGTGCGGTTTGCTGGGCTTTTAATGATTGGGGAGAACTGTTAAAACCATGGATATATAAAATCATTCAGACTGTCCTGTATTACTGAAAAACAAAAAGCGAAAAGCGAAAAGCGAAAAAACCAAAAGTTATGACTTTAATCCAACCCGATGACCTCACTGGTGACTTTCCCGTCGGGGTTAAATTGAAAACAACGAAACGCGGGTCCTTTGTCATCAGCGATTAAGGTATCACAACGCACCTTAAATTGAATCGAGGTTGACGGGGTAGCCCATAAGTGAAATGGTTGCTTATTACCTTCAATCAAACGATGGTGTTGTTGGTGAACATGCCCATGAGAAATACATTTAAGCTGGTCAAACTGTTTAAGTAAAACCAGCAGCTCTTCACCATTTTGCATGATGTGTTGATCAATATAACCATTAACCGGCAATAAATGATGATGGCAAAACACCGCTACCGATTGGGTCGGTTTGAGCTGTTGTAACACCTCAGTCAATTGTTGCAACTGACGCTGACTGATCAGTCCTGCGGGTGTTGGACCTTTACTGTTAAGCAATAAAATCACCCAGTCACCGACAATCAACTGCTTTTGAGCAATAAAGGGTGACTCCGAGAAACGCTCTTGTAACGGTTCAATTTCATCATGATTACCCGGCAACCAGGCAATCGGGGTATCACCAAGATAGTCGCGACATAAATCAGCTAAAATAGCATAAGAGCCCATCGTGTGATCCTGGGTGATATCACCCGTCACCACCACACAATCGGGTTGTATTTGCCTGACTCGATCCAAAACCGCCGTTAAGGTCTTTTTGGTGTCCACTCCATGATAAGTCCCCCCATTAATTAATAAATGGCAATCACTGATCTGCACCAGGCTAAAGGGCTGGTGATCCGTAGTCAG
>JBLHHD010000078.1:0-8881 GCA_047614605.1 Alteromonadaceae bacterium | reverse complement strand
TCTCCTATTTCTTTTTGATTTTTTTGGACTTTCTTTAATGCCTCAATCTGGTATCGTTGGCACTCGGTCAGCTGACTGTATTTTCTCATAAGCTCTCTCATCTTTGGTCGGATAGAAAAGCCGAGATAATACATCAGTTGGCCGTTCTAATCCTGAAAAAAATGAATTGCACTTATTAGTTGAATGCAAGTTGGCATATAAAGAAGCTGTCAGCATCCTGGGCATTATACCAACCAGACAGTGCATCACCGGGTTTGTCATTCAGTGATTGCCAACTTTCGGGTAACGCTGATTTTATCCCAAATAACGGCATTCTTTCCATTACTACAACTTTCACAGGCTGTGGTGTTGACGGTTTTGTTGTTCATGATAAATATCGCTTATTTAGTGATGTAAAAAAGCTTTTTTTTTATCCTGATCAAGTTTATGTATAGTGGTATTTAGCAAAACCTAAAGGGTCATTATAGGGGCTTTTTCATTTGTTAGTTCTGTTAACGGAATTCTTTGATTTAAAAAGAGATTGCAACCATTTTATGACAAGCTTATGATGATGAATGTGTTCCTGCTTGTGTAGCAGGGCGTTTGACCGGGAGTGGGCTGTGGAGTGGATAAAATGGGTTTATTTGACCGCGTTACTATTAATTGGTCCTGCGATGGGCGAAACTTTTATTAATATAGCCACAGAAGAGTGGCGGCCCTTCAGTTATATCGGCCCTGATGGTGAAGTTACGGGCCAGTCCACTGATAAGGTTCGTGCGGTTTTTAAACTGGCTGGACTGAATTATAAAATCAGCAGTTATCCCTGGGCGAGGGCTTATCACCTGGCCGTAACTCAAGCGAATACGGCAGTTTATACCATTAAGAGGACTGCTCAGCGGGAGGACCAATTTCAATGGGTATGCCCTATACAGCCCAGCACTTTGCATTACTTTTTTAGTGATATTAAACGTAAGGATATTGCTGTAAATACCATCGAAGACGCTAAGAAATTCAAAGTAGGAGTGGCCCGTAATGGTTTTGATCAACAATATTTGTTAAACAATGGTTTTGTTGAGAATATTGATTTTGATGTGGCCAGTGACGATAGTGTTAATCTTAGAAAAGTCCTTGATGGCCGTTTAGATTTGGTCATGGGAACAAAAACATCCATCGCACAAAGTATGCATAAAATTGGCCGTCACGAAGATGAAGTCGTTATCGTTTGGGCACTAGAGACCAGCGCTCTGGTCATTAACTGTCTGGCCTTTGGCCTGAAAACCCCTAAACCCATAGTCGATAAATTACGCCATGCATTAAAACAGCTTGATAGCGGCGAAAACGAAACTCCCCTTATCCTTACCCCCATCCCCACACCGTAGGCGCAGGAATTTATCTGCGTCAGGTGTAAAACGAGCGAAGCAGGGATGCCAGTGAGACCCACAAGCCGACGACAAACCCTGAAAAACCACCCCTGCAACCATTACTCATAAAAGCCCTTGAGTCACTTAGATTGATCCCCGTATCATTGATTTGCAAATGCCGTATTGGGTCCGGCTTGCTGTTAACCGCTGATTTGTCTGATTCGATGTGGTTACATTTTTTGGCGCTATACCTTTGGTTTGCTGAGCTTGGCGAGTATTTTTATGCTGGCTAACTTTAATCACTCATTTGGTCTGCACCCTGAAATGCAAGAGGTCGGTTATGTTAGTGGGCTGATGGCGTTATTGCCTTATTGTTTTGTAATTTTGGCTGTGGCGTTTAGTTTGCAAACCACGGTGGAGCCGCAAACAACCGAAAAACCCAGTGATCCTGAGCTGTATATCGTGGTGTTGATGTTGGTGTTTAGTGGCATTCATCTTTACGGGCAGCAGCAACAGCTGTTTTATCACATTGATTCGATGTTTCAGGCGTCATTGGTGGGGCTGTGGTTATTGATGGGCTCGGCTATTTTGCTCAGGCTGTCAAGCAAACGCAAAGCGATTGTCAGGGCATCGAATAACGCGATTTTAACCACTTCGACTGACGGTAAAATATTGTCAGCCAATCCGGCAGCGGTGCAAATGTTTCAAAGCCTGGAGCAAGATTTAAAAGGCCGTTGTGTTAGCGGATTGTTTTTTGAAAAAGATCAGATGTATCTGTTTTTTATTACCAAAGTAATGTTTTTTCGTTACAGCGCAAAAATCTGGGTATTTCGGTGGAGTGTCTATCGTTAAGGGCTGATGACACTGAGTTTCCTGCACAGGCCGAATTGCAATGGGCCGATAAATCGGCAGTGAGTGAGCGCCAACTACAGCGTAAGGTAAAGGTTTTACTGGGGAATAGCCCCAATAACTTCATTCGCGAATGCCGTCTCAAAAAAGCCAAAGAGTTACTTAAAAGTGATACTCAAATTGGCGTAGTGGCCTTTGACGTGGGCTTTTCTTCTCAGACCTATTTTGGCCGCTGTTTTAAAGAAGCGTTTAACTGCACTCCCCGCCAGTACCAGCAGGGGGGTGGTGGGGAGTAAGGGACCGCTATTTAAGACCAACCCCCCCGCCGCCAGGCGTTTCAATGACAAACGTATCCCCAGCCTCAAGAGCATATTGCTCACAGCTATCGAGTTGAACGTGCTGACCATCGGCTTTGATCACATAGTTGCAGCCCACTTTACCCGGCTCGCCACCGTTTAATCCAAACGGGGCAACTTTGCGGTGATTGGACAATATGGCTCCGTCCATAGGTTGCTCAAAGCGAACTTTGCGCACTACACCATTTCCACCGTTGAATTTACCCTGACCTGCCGAGTCGGCGCGGATTGAGAACGATTCGAGTGTCACCGGGTAACGCCATTCGAGCACTTCTGGGTCGGTCAGGCGTGAATTGGTCATGTGGCTGTGAATGGCATCGCAACCTTCACCATGTTGACCTGCTCCTGTTCCGCCGCATATGGTTTCGTAATACTGATATTTCTGGTTACCAAAAGTAAAGTTGTTCATGGTGCCCTGTGCGCCTGCACTGATGTTCAAAGCCCCATAAAGAGCGTCGGTGACCACCTGCGAAGTTTCGACATTACCCGCCACAACAGCAGCAGGATATTGTGGATTTAACATGCAGCCGGGCGGCACGATGAGCGTTATCGGTTTAAGGCAACCCGCATTTAACGGGATATTTTTGGCTACGAGGGTTCTAAATACATATAACACGGCGGCTTTGCATATCGATAGCGGCGCGTTAAAGTTGCTTAGTTGCTGATCAGAGGTGCCACTAAAATCTACTGTAGCGCTTTGATGATTGGCTGTTTTATTAATGGTGATAGTCACTTTTATCTGGCAGCCATCATCCATCGGATAGGTGAATGAGCCACTGCTCAAGTCGCCGATGGCTTCTTTTACCGCATATTCGGCGGCATCAATCATGTGCTGCATATAAGCCGAAACGACTTCTGGGCCATAGTTTTGCTGAATTTTCTCCAGTTCATTAATGCCTTTTTGGTTGGCGGCGATCTGGGCTTTTAAATCAGCGATATTGTGGCTGATATTACGAGCTGGATATTGATGACCGGTTAGCTTTTCGACTAACTCAGGCTCATTAAACACGCCGTTTCTGACCAGTAAAAAATTTTCAAAGACAATCCCTTCTTCATCAATATGGCTACTGCCCGGTGGCATCGATCCGGGGGTTAAACCACCGATATCAGCATGATGTCCACGGGAGGCGACGTAATACAAAACCCGATCACCTTTATCTGTAAAGACTGGGGTGATAACGGTTAAATCGGGCAGGTGCGAGCCGCCATGATAAGGGCTGTTGATAAGGTAAACGTCGCCAGGTTGCATGGTACCTTGGTTTTGGCTGGCAATGCTGATCACGCTTTCGCCCATCGAACCTAAGTGTACAGGCATATGGGGGGCATTGGCGACTAGTTCACCAGCGTGATTAAACAGCGCACACGAAAAGTCGAGCCTTTCTTTGATATTGACCGAAGTGGCGGTATTTTTTAACACTATGCCCATTTGATCGGCAATAAACATAAATAGGTTATTAAACAGCTCCAGCCGGATGGGGTTAACTTTGGCGGTGATCTTGCTGGTTGTTGACTTCACTTGATTTGATAGGTCTTGGCTTGATTGTTTTACTTCGCTGCGCGATAAAACTAAATCGTTAGTTGTGGTGACTTCGAGCTGCCAGTTTGGCTCCATCACTATGGTGGTTTGTTGCTCAATAATAATGGCTGGGCCGGTTAATGTCATGCCGGGTGTCAGGTGTTCACGCGGGTAAAATGGGGTTTGCTGCCAGCTCTGGTCAAAATAAACCGGGCGGGTTGTCAGTTCAGTTAATGGTTGTTCGCTTTTAGCCTCGACAAGCGTTTGAGTGACTTTTTCACCGCTGGCAACCCCTTCAACCTGTGCTGACTCAACAATTAACTGGGCGTTGTCGTCGGTAAAACCATAAAGTGACTGATGTTGACTGGCAAATTGTTGTTTGATGTCGTTGCTGCTCATTTGCTCGTTAACAGTAACCGACAAGCTGGTATCGGTGCCTTGATATTTGATTTGCAGTTTTAGCACTAAGTTTATGTGCGCTGGAGTAAAACCTTGCGCGGCTAATGCATCACTGACTTCACTGTTAAGTTGCTCTATTAGTGGATTAAGTGGGGCGATGGTTGTTGCGGGCAAAGCGGATTCGACGGTTTTCATCCGAATAACCCTGACTTGTGCTAAACCCATCCCATAAGCTGAAAGCACACCACTGAGTTGATGAACGAAGATTTTTTTGATCCCTAAGGCATCGGCAACCAGACAGGCGTGTTGCCCACCCGCACCACCAAAGCAGCATAAGGTATATTCTCCAGCATCAATGCCCCTTTGCACCGAGATATGTTTGATGGCATTAGCCATATGTTCAACGGCAATTTGTAAATAACCCTGAGCTAGTGCTTCTGGTGAAAGTGCTTCATCAGCGACGGTTTTTTCACCGCTTTGTTGTCGTTGATGAATTTGCTTTGCCAGTGCATCAAACGCGTGAGTAACAGCCTCTTGATCTAGTGATTGTTGTTGATCAGGACCAAAAATAGCTGGGAAAAAATCACTTTGTAGTTTACCGAGTAACACATTAACATCCGTTACTGTTAGCGGTCCTTCATTGTGATAGCAAGTAGGGCCGGGGTTGGCCCCGGCAGATTCGGGACCAACACTTAGCCGCAAACTGCGGCCATCACCGTCAAAGGTTAATATCGACCCCCCACCGGCGGCGACGGTATGGATTTTCATCATTGGGGCTTGAATGCGTACGCCTGCGACTTCGGTGTCAAAAGTGCGTTCGTATTCGCCGTTATATAAGGTCACATCGGTGCTGGTGCCGCCCATATCCAGGCCAATTACGGCATTAATGCCGGCTTGTTTGGCCGTTTCGACCATAGCTACTACACCGCCAGCGGGGCCGGATAATACCGCGTCTTTTCCAGCAAAACTGTCCGCCTGAGTCAGTCCGCCATTACTTTGCATAAATTGCAGTTGGCAATCGCCTAACGCTCCAACAAACTGGTCGATATAGCGGCGTAATACCGGGCTAAGATAGCTGTCGACAACAGTGGTATCACCGCGTCCAATCAGTTTCATTAACGGGCTGACCTGATGGGATACCGACACTTGAGTAAAGCCGGTTTGCCGGGCGATTTGGGCGGCAATAATTTCGTGCTGGTGATAGCGATAGCCATGCATAAAAACGATGGCACAACTGCGAAACCCTTGCTGCCAGGCTTGTTGTAGCTGGTCAATGAGTGATTGCTGATCGATGGGGGTAATAACTTCGCCACTGGCAGATAGTCGTTCTTTAACTTCGATGACTTCGCTGTAAAGTAGTGAGGGGAGCTCAATGTTTAACTTAAATAAATCTGGACGGTTTTGATAACCGATTCGCAATGCATCCTTAAATCCGTCGGTGATCACTAATACGGTCGGCTCTCCCTGACGTTCAAGCAAAGCGTTGGTTGCCACAGTGGTGCCCATTTTAACTGAATGCACATGAGCGGATAAATCACTGTTTTTGGCATCTGAGGGATCAATATTAAGGAGGGTTTGAATACCTCGCACCGCGGCATCTTTATAGCTAGACGGATTTTCAGACAATAACTTACAAACGGCCAGCTTGCCGCTCGGGTCTTTACCAATGACATCAGTAAATGTACCCCCCCGGTCAATCCAAAACTGCCACTGTTTGTTCGTCATTGCTGTGTCCTGCCTGATAGATTTGCTGGGAGTTAATCTACCTTATTAAGTCTGAGGTGGCATTGGTTTTTTTGTTATACCATAAGCCTCAGGCAAAAATGTAACCCATCAACAAATCAATCGGTGCTTTTACAAAAATTTTACCAACCCAGCCAGACTTTTCACGTAAGCTAGGGTATTGCCAGCGATGACTGGTTGTTAACTGTATTATGGGTCGAAGGAGTGTCGAGTGTCTGACAAAAAAGCCAAATTATTGATTGTTGAAGACGAAATTGCCATCCAGCAAGGGCTGGTTGATTTATTTGTATTTAATGGTTATGACGTTGAGGCGCATAGCGACGGTAAAGAGGGGCTGAATGCGGCGTTAAACGGCCATTTTGACTGTATCTTGCTAGATGTCATGTTGCCTTCGATGGATGGTTTTTCGATTTGTAATGAGATCCGAAAACAGTCCCGGCGTCAGCCAATCATCATGCTTACAGCAAAAAATTCAGAAGAGGATGTGATCAATGGATTAACCCTTGGCGCAGATGATTACATTGCCAAACCTTTTTCTATTCGAGAATTATTACTTAGAGTCGAGGCAATTTTACGGTTGTCGGGTAAAAACCACACCGAAGATACCCTCAACATTGGCAAACACCTCGAAATTGATGTCGTTAATCTATCGGGGGTGCTCAATGGGGAAGTCGTTTTATTTACTCGCCGAGAAGTGGATGTATTGTGTTATCTCAAAGACAATCAGCATAAACCCGTATCACGCAAAGAGTTGCTGACTGAGATATGGAAGTACAACCCCAACGCTGATATTGATACCCGCACCGTTGATATTCATATTGCCAAATTGCGCAAAAAAATCGAACTGGATCATAAAAACCCCGATCACCTGATGACTGTCAGGGGAGAAGGTTACAAATTAACCTTATGATCAGCAGTAAATGAAGGGTAAACGATGCGAATATTAGGTAAACGAGCAGGTAGCGTGCAGTTTTCAACGGTGGCGGCAAAAAAACGTTTGAGCATCTTGCTGGCGGTATTTGCCACCTCGTTGATGATCCCGCTGATATTGTTGGCAAATCATGTATACGGTCAGTTTGATAAGGAAATGTATATTGATTACAAATGGAATGCTGAGCGGGTAGTTTATCTAACCAACAAGCATATTAACAAAATGCTCTATAAAGAGGAAAAACGCTCGTTTGGTGATTATCAATATTTTAAATGGATAAAAAGCCCGCTGACGCAGCACAAAGAAAAAACCATTTCGCCATTGGCTAATCCCTCAAAAATTGACCATATCCCCGGTTTTATCGGTCATTTTCAAATTGATGCCCAAGATCAGTTTAGCTCGCCTATTTTGCCCTATATCGAAGAAAAATACCTAAGTGACAAACTCAATATGGCCTGGGATGAAATATCCAATCGCCTAAAAACTCAGGAAAAAATTAAAAAGCTGTTAATCGACAATGACTTTCTCAAATTGCCCAAAGTAAAAGTGCATGGCACTCATATGGACGATAAAATGGTAGCTGAGGAAAAGGGTTATAAACCGGCCAAACCCCGCACCGAAGAAGCGTCGATGTCCAAAGATGCCAAAACCGATCAATGGGTGCCATCTAAAGGTACCACCACTCACAGTGATTACACCTCTTTTGTCGTTGAAATCGACCCTTTTCAGTGGAAACGCTCACCTGAGGGTTATTACTTTTTTTATCGTAAAGTCTGGCGTAAGAGCAAACGTTACATTCAGGGGTTTGTGGTTGAGGAAGATCAATTTTTACAGCAAATCATCACGCCGTTACTAGCAGAGCGAAAGTTTGAAACCAATGTGACCCTGCAATTAATGAAAGGCCACGATATATTAAAGCAGTTTAACTTTATTGCGGGTGATGACGGGTGTGAAGGGATCACCATGACCAGTCTGCATTTGAGTAAAAATAAAGACAAAAAAATCCATTATGCGGCTTTACGCAAACCGCTTGAGCATATGGGGTTTTATTTTACCACCGAAAAACTACCGCTGGGGCCGGGGGCTAATCTAGTTGATTTATTACTGGTGGTAGTGACCAGCGTATTAGCGATTGGATTTTTCATTTTATATCGGGCGGGCTCCAAACAGATATTGTTGTCTGAAGAGCGGCTGAACTTTGTTTCGGCGGTGAGTCATGAGCTGAAAACCCCGTTAACCTCGATTTTAATGTACAGCGAAATGCTCAAAGAGGGCATGGTAAGCGATGGCAATAAGCGTCAATCTTATTATGATTTTATCTTTTTTGAATCTGAACGTTTATCAAGACTAATTGCCAATGTACTGCAACTGTCGAGGCTCGGTAAAGACAGCCAGGCCATGGATTTAGAATATTGTTCGATTAGTCGACTCAATGATCTGGTTACATCGAAGGTGTCGACCTTACTCGAAAAAAACCAGTTTGAACTGGTGTGCAAAACCGATGGCATTGAAGGGGCTAATATTGATGTGCTGGTGGATCAGGATGCCTTTGCCCAAATTGTTATTAATCTGGTGGATAACGCGATTAAATTTAGCCTCGACAAAGACAACCCGGACGATACCATCCGCAAGCTCGAAGTGGGCTTTAAAAAAGCCGTCAATAAGTCACAAATGACCTTTTTTGTCAGGGATTATGGCCCTGGAGTCGATGCCTCACAAGGCAAAAAAATCTTCGATTTATTCTCCC
>JBLHHD010000077.1:0-8931 GCA_047614605.1 Alteromonadaceae bacterium | reverse complement strand
ATAACTCAACACTTAAAACCACACGATAAGTAATTCACTGAATATACCTATTTCAGCAAGAAGAACTTAGTGTGGAAAGCGATCACAAATACAGATAAAAATAAGTATTTGACAGGGCTATGACAGGCAGGGACCCATAAAATAAACTCAAGCCAACCCGCGCACTCCCATTTACCTTAATTGACGGTTATCACCATTGCTGAACAACGAGTGCTTTTGCTTCGTGCGGGTTTGGTGCAACGTTCATCCTATTAGTGAGAACAGCGTACCAACCCTAAACAAACCCTTTTTAAAAAACGCTTTTTTTAAAAGCTCGGTGCCCGACGTCAATTAAGGTAGTTGGCAGCACACGAGTTGGTTTGGCATTCTTTTTATGGTTCCCCGCATCCGCGAGGGTGACGGGGAGCAGGGGTGCGATCACAACAGATGTGTTAATGTGCCGTTGTTTAAACGGTGGCTTCGCTATTGGGTAGTGCGACGTACTTTGTTGATGGGTGGCACCAACCATAAAAAAACCCGCTTTACAGCGAGTTTTTAATTAGCGGGTGTAAAGGTAATATATTGGTTAGCTGTTAGGCAAACTGCGGCAGTAAATAACCAATTTGCGAAGAAGCTTCTTCTTCGTAGGTTACATATTCCCAAGCCTGTTGATTATCGAGCAACGCACACAACAGTTTGTTGTTTAGTGCGTGGCCTGATTTGTATGCGGTGAATTCACCAACCAGATTAAATCCGGCCATAAACAAATCACCAACAGCGTCAAGAATTTTGTGTTTAACAAATTCATCTTCGTATCTTAACCCTTGCTGGTTAAGTACTTTGTATTCGTCCATTACGACAGCGTTTTCCATGCTGCCACCTAACGCTAAATTATTAGCATGTAGGTATTCGATATCTTTCATAAAACCAAAGGTTCTGGCTCGGCTAATTTCTTTAATGAAACTGGTTGGGGTTATATCAATCGATACCCGTTGCGGTGAGTTGGCAATAGCCGGATGATCAAAATCAATAGCAAAGTTGATTCTAAAGCCATCGTGAGGGGTAAATTCAGCCCACTTATCGCCATCTTCAACTCGAACAGTGTCTTTAATGCGGATAAACCGTTTGGCAACTGATTGCTCTACAATGCCAGCCTTTTGAATTAAATAAACAAAAGAAATAGCACTACCATCCATAATTGGAATTTCACCAGCATCCACATCAATAACCATGTTATCAATGCCAAGACCCGCAATAGCAGCAACCAAATGTTCAGTGGTAGATAAACGAACGTCGTTCTCACTAATTAAACAAGTGCACATCAAGGTATCACCTACCATGTCCGGAGCAGTTTTAAACTCTACCACGGGATCAAGGTCAACACGACGGAAAATAATCCCGGTATTCTCAGCAGCAGGTCTGAGGACAAGTTTAACTTTGTCTCCTTTATGCAAACCAACACCTGTTGCGCTGACGATCTCTTTTATAGTGCGTTGTCTAATCATATTTAATCATCTCTGTAAGCTCAATAATTAACCATTCACCCTAAAGTGGTCGCGAATTGTAACATAACAATGTTCTTTGTCTATAGCGGTTTGTTTTTTAATCAAATATTTCACTAATTTTGTTGACCAGCAACTTGTTAACTTGAGCAGTCTATCAACCTTATCTGAACCTTAACTGAATCTCGCCTAAACCTATATTAATCAGCTTGCTTACGCAAAAATGCCGGAATATCCAAATAGTCTTTTTCAGTTTCTGCCGCCGGGCTGACTTTATTTGCCGCGATAGCTGAGGTATCCGCCTGTTGATTTTGCATAGCGTGCATATCCAGTGCAGCACTAGAGCCTGAAGCCATAGGCGTCATCATCGGACGAACAGCAGCTTGTGCCGGCACCAATGAGATATCTGGTTTTCTATCGTCACCAATACCTGTAGCAACAACGGTTACTCGCAACTCATCACTCATTTCCATGTCAATAACTGCACCGACAACCACAGTGGCATTTTCAGATGCAAATGCTTTAACCGCATTACCAACCGTCTCAAACTCTTCAATGCTGATATCAAGACCTGCAGTGATGTTAACCAGGATGCCTTTGGCACCGGATAAATCAACATCTTCAAGTAACGGACTCGAAATCGCCGCTTCTGCCGCTTCTTCGGCTCTGTCTGGTCCTGACGAAATACCAGTACCCATCATAGCAGTACCCATTTCAGACATGACCGTGCGTACATCAGCGAAATCCACGTTAATCAAACCCGGACGTGTAATAAGCTCAGCAATGCCCTGTACAGCGCCTAGCAACACGTTGTTGGCGGCTTTAAACGCATCTAGCAGACTAGTGCCTTTGCCCAGCACTTTTAACAGCTTGTCATTGGGGATGGTGATCAATGAATCAACATGTTTGGACAGCTCTGCAATGCCTGCCTCAGCATGATTCATCCGTTTTTTGCCTTCAAAAGGAAAAGGTTTGGTCACCACAGCAACGGTTAAAATATTCAGCTCTTTAGCAACCTCAGCAACAACTGGTGCGGCACCAGTACCCGTACCACCACCCATACCGGCAGCGATAAAAACCATATCAGCCCCTTGCAGGGTCTGTTTGATCAGTTCTCGATCTTCTTCTGCCGCTTTACGCCCAATCTCAGGGTTAGCACCAGCACCTAAGCCTTTAGTGACATCAACACCCAACTGAATTGTCATACCCGCTGATGAATTTCTCAGCGCTTGTGAATCGGTATTTGCTGCAACAAACTCAACTCCTTCAATGGTTTGTTCTAACATGTGTTCTACAGCGTTACCGCCGCCACCGCCTACCCCAATAACTTTAATTATTGCTTCTTCGTTATGGTTTTCCATTAATTCAAACATCGTTAACTCTCCGCATTTACCTTTATAATCTGCTCAACAACCCGCTTGGCGAACAGATAAATTAAAACTCACCTTTAAACCAGCTAGAGATTCGGCGCAACATGTTACCAACTCCGGCGACATTATGCGATTCTTCCAGCGAATGATTCTTCATTTCTTTGCCGTATAGCAATAAACCGACCGCTGTGGAGTAACTGGGGTCATTGACATAATCAGTCAACCCTGTTACCGCCAAAGGCTCTCCCAAGCGAACTGGCATCTGAAAAATATCCTCCGCCAGTTCAATTGCACCTTCCATCTTTGCTGTCCCTCCTGTTAGTACTATCCCAGCAGCCACTTGACTTTCCAGATCGCTGTTACGAATTTCTTCCAATACAAATTCAAATAATTCCTGATACCTCGGCTCTATCACCTCAGCCAGGGTATGCCTTGACATTGAGCGGGCTGGCCGCCCGCCAACACTTGGCACTTCAATGTTTTCTTCGGCACTAGCCATATTGCGAATGGCACAGGCATACTGCACTTTAATCTCTTCGGCATAACCGATTGGGGTGCGAAATATCTTAGCGATATCATTTGTCACCTGATTACCAGCAACTGGTAATACTGCCGAATAACGTAAAGCCCCACTGGTATAAATCGCGATATCAATGGTGCCTCCACCGATATCAACAACACAAACACCGAGTTCTTTTTCATCTTCTGTCAATACCGCATAACTGGATGCCAGCGCAGTAAAAATCAATTGGTCGGCCTTGAGTTCACAACGCTCAACACACTTAACAATATTTTTTGCCATATCGTTAGCACAGGTAATGATGTGCACTTTAGCTTCCATCCTCACCCCTGACATGCCAACTGGGCTTTTAATCCCTTCTTGCATATCCACCGAAAACTCTTGTGGTAAAACATGCAACATCCGTCGTTCAGCTGATATAGGCACTGATTTGGCTGCATGGATCACACTGTCGACATCATCAGGGATAACCTCAACATCGTTAATTGCCACCATGCCACTTTCGTTTTGACAGCTGATGTGTTTACCCGAGATCCCCAAATAAACCGACGAAATCCGGCAATCGGCCATCAATTCGGCTTCATCGACGGCTTTTTGAATCGACTCCATTACTTGTTGAAGGTCGTTGACCCCTCCTTTGTCCATCCCTTTAGATGGGCAACAGCCGACACCTACGATACTGAGCTGATCATCATCGGTGATCTCACCCACTACGGCAGCGACCTTTGAGGTGCCAATATCCAGCGCAACAATTAAATTTCTATCCACTTCTTTAACCATTATGAATTCTTCTCACCTTGTTTGACCGCAGTACTGCTATCTGCCCAACGTACCGCCATTCCGGTATCGTAACGCAGGTCAACACTGATCACAGGTTGTGGCTTATGAGCGGTGATCACCGAATACAAATCGATAAAACGCTGCACTCGTTTAACTTTTTCATCCCGTCCCAATTGCAACATCACGCCATTGTTAAGCGCTATCTGCCATGAAAAACGTGCTGACAACGTCAGCGTATCAACCCCAAAACCATTGATACTCAATAAACTGCTCAGATCCCTATAGCCTTGCAACGCATCCATTTGGCTACCCTGCGGCCCCTTTAACTTAGGTAATGACTGTAATGCCTCAGTAACTTTAGCGTTAAAAATATCGCCCTTACTATTAAGCAGTAGCTGCTCATTCCAAATCGCCACTGACTGTTGTTCAGTAACAAACACCGTTAATACATCAGGCCATTGTTTACGAACCGATGCCCGGTAAACCCAAGGCAACGCTTCGATGTTTTTTTGCACATCACTGACATCAACATTAAAAAAACTACCTAATGTGGGTTTGAGTACCGCCGCTTGTATTACCTCGGCACTGGTATGGTGTAACTCTCCCGAGACCACCACGTAACGCAACGGTACTTCTTTTTCGTCCATTAACCACTCAACGGTGCGCTGATAGCCATTAATCAGCAGGATAACCACCAACAAGAAGAACGACATACCGCCAATCAATGGCCAGTTGCAATTGTTAATCAAACCCCGTAGGGAAATAGTCATTAACCCGCTACCCCAGCGGTTTTTTCAAGGGTTTGCTCAAGAATAGTCACCACCAGTTGTTCAGCATCTATTCCGCCAGCTTTTGCCGCCATCGGTACCAGTGATTTGGCTGTCATCCCCGGCACGGTATTCACTTCGAGTAACTGAAACTGACCGTTTTGGTCACGCATTACATCCACTCGTCCCCAGACTTTTGCCCCAACAACATCAAAAGCCAGTTTTGCCAGGCGCTGTATCTCGCTGGTATCAGCCTCATTTAAATCACACGGGCACAGATATTGTGTGTTGTTACTTTGATATTTGGCTTGATAATCATAAAAGATTCGCGGGGTTCTCAGTTCAATTACTGGTAATGCCTGATCAGCCAAAATAGCAACGGTGTATTCCGGGCCATCAACAAACGCCTCAATCAGGACAGCTTCATCAAAACCAAATGCCACATCAATGGCATCGGCCAATTGCTGTGGGGTATCTGCCCGACTCATACCGATACTTGAACCTTCCTGGGCTGGTTTGACAAAAACCACTCCACCCAGTTGATCAAGCATAGTCACTTCATCACCATGGCGATAAGTTGCTTGACGAATAATTTTAAATTCAGGTGTAGGTAAGTCACTGGCTTTAAATAACTGCTTTGATCGTACTTTATCCATAGCCAGCGCCGAGCCCAGTACGCCACTGCCAGTATACGCAACGCCCATAAATTCAAGTGCGCCCTGGAGGGTGCCATCTTCGCCACCCCGACCATGCATGGCAATAAATACCCGGTCGATGTTCATTGCGTGTAATGCCGATAAAGGCCGCTCTTTTAAATCAAATGGCTGGGCATCAACCCCAGCGGCCAGCAGGCAGTTAAGGACGTTCTCTCCCGATAGCAATGACACAGCGCTTTCTGCTGAGGTTCCACCAAGCATCACCGCCACTTTGCCAAATTTGGCTTTATTAGCCGTACTATTTTGCTTGTTAGGCACTACACTCATTGTTGCTCTCCCAATGCTAACAGTTGTTTTTTGTTCAATTCACTTTGTGCTAATTTCTTGACCATAGTGCCAATGTCACCAGCTCCTTGAGTCAGCAGCAAGTCACCATCGAGTAACAAATCCGCCAACAAGGTGTATAACGACCGGGAAGGTTCAACAAAAATCGGTTCAAGCTTGCCTCTTTGGCGAATAGTACGACATAAACTCCGGCTATCTGCTCCCGGGATCGGCTCTTCTCCGGCGCTATATACCTCTAAAATTAATAAAACATCGACCTGTGATAACACTCTGGCAAAATCTTCGTATAAATCCCGGGTGCGGGTATAACGATGTGGTTGATAGACCATCACCAAACGCTTGTCAGCCCACCCTGCTCTGACGGCTTTGATAGTGGCTTCCACTTCACTGGGGTGATGACCATAATCGTCAACCAGCATCACATTACCTGCGTCGCAGGCAAATTCGCCATACTGCTGAAAACGACGGCCAATACCTTCAAACTTATCCAATGCCGTTATAATCGCTTGCGGGGCAACCCCTTCATCAAGGGCTACAGCAACAGCGGCAGTGGCATTTAAGGCATTATGCAAACCTGGCAAGTTAAGCACAATGTTCAGTGCAATGTCATTGGGTCCGGTGACAGTGAAATGACTGCGACTGGCACTTTGCTGATAATCTGTCAGTCTAAAATCAGCGTCTGCTGATTCGCCATAGGTGATCAGTTTACGGCCACAACGTTCAGTGACTTCTTTAACCACTTCATCGTCAATACAAACCACCGCAACGCCGTAAAATGGCAGATTACGCAAAAAATCCACATAGGTCGATTTCATTTTTTCAAAATCACCATCGTAAGTGCCCATATGGTCAGCTTCGATATTGGTGATCACACTCACCATCGGTTGCAAATGCAAAAAAGAAGCGTCACTTTCATCGGCTTCGGCAATCAGGTAACGGCCATTACCAAGTCGGGCATTGGTACCCGCACTATTTAACAAACCACCAATAACAAATGTGGGGTCCAGTCCGGCACCGGCAAAAATCGAGGCAATTAAACTCGTGGTAGTGGTTTTGCCATGAGTACCCGCTACAGCAATCCCCTGACGAAAACGCATTAACTCTGCCAGCATCTCGGCACGTTGCACAATCGGAATACGTAAAGCTTTGGCTCCAAGTAATTCTTCATTATCCTGGTTTACTGCACTAGAAACGACAACCACACAGGCATTGGCAATGTTATCCTGGTGATGACCAATAGTGACTTTTACACCAAGATCTTGTAAACGGTCAACGACCACCCCTTGCTGAATATCTGAACCAGAGACTTTATAACCCTGGTTATGCATGACCTCGGCAATACCGCCCATACCGGCTCCGCCAATACCGATGAAGTGAATACGATTAACCCTGCGCATTTCAGGAACCATCTGATTTTGTTGTTTCAATCTCATTTTACTCATTGGTTAATCCCGCCAGTCCTTTGCATACGGCAGCCACTTTATCGGTGGCATCAGTAATGGCCATTTGCCCGGCCTTTTCGGCCATTTGCTGCAATTTGCTTTTGTTTTCCAGCAAATCGCTGATCAGCTGGATATGTTTACCTTGTTCAAGTTCAACTTGGGGTACGATGATAGCAGCATCGTTATCTGCCAGCCAACCCGCATTAAGGGTTTGATGATCATCAACGGCATGGGGGAACGGCACAAAAATCGCGGCAACCCCTGCTGCGGCAACCTCTGCCACAGTTAATGCACCAGAGCGGCAAATAGCGATATCAGCCCATTTATAGGCTTCGCTCATATCAACAATAAATTCATCAATGCGAATATCACGGTTATTGACCATCGCCCCTTGATAAACCGCTTCAACCTCACGATGTTTGCCCCTGCCGGTTTGATGCCAGACTTTAATCAAATCAACCGAAGTTGTTTGCGCTAACACCCTGGGAATATGTCGATTTAATGCCTCAGCCCCTAAGCTTCCACCTAAAATTAAGACGTTAAGTTTGTTAACTCCAGGTAACAGCGGTTTGGTCGGTTGATAATCTTCATCACTTTTATTTAAGCTATTGAGCTGACTAATCGATTGCCTAATGGGATTACCCACCAGTTGTGCCTTATGTCGACGGGCAAAGGTCTTAGGAAAAGCCATCAACACTTGAGTCGCAAAATAGGCCAGCGTACGATTGGTAAATCCCGCAATCGCATTTTGTTCATGTAACACCACCGGCTTACCTAATAACCAGGCAGCAATGCCTCCTGGTCCACTGGCGAAACCGCCAAATCCCAATACCACCGTCGGTTTCACACGACGAATGACTTTGATTGCCTGAATAATCGAACGAATAATCATAAACGGTGCTAACAGCAACCGTTTGAGGCCATTACCCCGGACTCCCGAGACATCAATAAACTGAATATCATAACCATGCTCTGGCACCAATCGAGCTTCCATTCGTTTTGGTGTCCCCAGCCAGCAAATAGTCCAGCCTTCACTTTTGAGCTGATCAGCAACCGCCAAACCCGGGAAGATATGTCCCCCGGTTCCACCGGCCATGATCAATACTTTCTTATCAATATTCACTGCGGAGTCAGGCGCTTTACGGTTGGTTTTTCTGCGTTTCATAAAGCCCCCCTACGCGTGGTATGGATCGTAGACATACGCATTTCATGATCAATTCTCAGCAATACCGACACCGCAACAAACATAACAATTAAACTACTGCCACCATAACTGACCAGTGGAAACGTCAACCCTTTGGTTGGTAACATCCCGGCACTTGACCCCACATTCACCATGGTTTGAAAGCTGAACCACACACCAATGGCCATGGCAAAAAAACCTTCAAACGCACGGCCCTGCTGTAAAGCTTTTTGACCAATCAGCATGGCTTTAAAGACGATTATCATTAACAATATCAAAATGGTGACAACGCCCACTAGCCCCAACTCTTCTGCCAGTACCGCCATAACAAAATCAGTATGGGCTTCGGGTAAGTATTCCAGTTTCTGAACACTATTCCCTAACCCC
>JBLHHD010000076.1:0-8958 GCA_047614605.1 Alteromonadaceae bacterium | reverse complement strand
GCTTGTTTGAACAGGGGTTATCCTTTGTACCCGATGATTTGTCCGATTTGGGTATTCGTCAGCAAACCATGCTGGCCGGGGTGATTTGTGGTTCGCAAAATGGTGAGCACTGGAATCAAGATGATCGTAATGTTGATTTTTATGATATCAAAGGTGATGTCGAAGCGTTGTTGGATTTAAGTGGTGATAATCATCAGTTAAGCTTCGAAGTTACTGATAATAAAGCACTTCATCCAGGACAGGCTGCAGCCATTGTCGTTGATTCAAAGGTTGTTGGGTATTTAGGGGCGATTCATCCAAAGGCACAAAAACAGTTGGGGCTAAACGGTCGCACGTTTGTTTTTGAACTGAATTTTGCCGCCATTTGTCAGACCAAAATCCCGCAAGCAGGTGACATATCTAAGTTCCCGGCTAATCGTCGTGACCTCGCGATTGTTGTCAGTGAAAACACGGATGCAGGAAAAGTGATTTCTTTTATAGAAAAAGTTGGCGTAAATCAATTGGTTGACCTAAAATTGTTCGATGTATACCAGGGTAAAGGTGTGGCACCAGGCTTTAAAAGTTTAGCCATATCTTTAACGCTCCAGGATAAGGAGCGTACCCTTGAAGACAAAGACATTGCACAGGCTGTTGAACAAGTCGTTCAAGCCGTGGCAACAGAATTTAACGCATCGTTGAGGGAGTAGTTATGGCGCTTACCAAAGCTGAAATTGCCGAACATTTGGTTGAAAAGCTCAATATGAACAAACGTGACGCAAAAGATGTGGTAGAGGCTTTTTTTGAACAGATCCGAAACGCTTTAGAAAGCGGGGAACAGGTCAAATTATCCGGCTTCGGGAACTTTGATTTGCGGGACAAGAGTCAACGACCGGGGAGAAACCCGAAAACAGGCGAAGATATTCCGATATCTGCTCGTCGTGTCGTCACTTTTAGACCGGGTCAGAAACTCAAAAATCGCGTCGAGCAAAGCAACTCATAAATGTGTAGTGTTTTAATTGTCACCCGGAGGCGTTCCTCCGGGTGAGGGTTTCAGTACCAACATTACCGTAGCAAAGAGTGATATCTTTTTAATAATGTGCATCAATATGCGATATACTAAAGCGTATGCCAGTGCCATTTTTCGAGTAACACTATCTGATGCACAATAAACAACCTCTTACCGGGATCACTGATGATAATGACGAAGGGTTAACACTGGATGGCCAGTCCGTTGAAGACCAGCTACTATCGTTAAAACGTCAGGCCCGCTACTTGAACATCATCAACCAGTTTGCCATTGCCTTGATGGGCCTTAACAGCCTTGAAGAAGTGTACGGCTATGTCACCAAAGATGTAGTTGCTAAATTGGGTTTTGATGATTGTGCCATCTATATTTTAAATCCACAAAACAATTTGCTAGAACAAGTCGCTGTTAATGGGGTCAATAACCACTATTCTGGCAGCGAGGACAGTGCGGGTTCATTGGCTTTTGGGGTTGGTATTGTCGGTAATTGTGCATTGAGCAATCAAGCCATAATTGTTAATGATACCAGCATCGACAGTCGTTATGTGTCAGATGTTAAACCGGCATTATCCGAAATTGCGGTGCCAATCATGCACGAAAATGAAGTTATTGGTGTCATTGATTGTGAGCATGAGCAACGTGATGCCTATAACGATGAACATCAACAAATTTTGGTGACGGTGGCGGCCATTTTATCGACTAAGATGCAACGCTCTCAGGCGATACTTGAGCTGCGATCATCGGTGCAAAAACTTGAATATGCCGAAAGCCTGCAAGCGGCATTGTTTCGTATCGCTTCGTTAAAATCCTCTGCCGAAGATATTGCCTTATTTTACAAAGAAATCCATTCGATTGTTAATTCGTTATTGTTAGCCAAAAACTTTGTAATTGCCTTGTTTGATGAGCAATCGGAGTTATTGAACTTTCCGTATTATTGTGACGAATATGGTGATGTTGATCCTAATCAGTTCTTTTCCCGCAATATGTTAGAGCAGAGCCTGACTGGTTGGGTATTTAGAAACCAAAAACCGTTGCTGGCAGGTCCTGAAACCATCAGAAGAATGAATAAACGGGGTGAGTGTCAGCTGTTAGGCCAGTTGGCCGATTCATGGCTGGGTATTCCGTTTGATTCTGGTGAGCATGTCAAAGGGGTGGTTGTGGTGCAAAGCTACGACAGCCAGGTGACCTACACCGAAAAAGACCAGGAGCTTTTGACGTTTGTTTCACAACATATCAGCCATGCTCTGGAGCGTATTTTTGTTGAGCAAAAACTTAAATATCAGGCGTTACACGACTCACTGACCGGGTTGTCAAACCGGGTATTGTTTATGGATAGGGTCGGCCATGCGATTGACCGGCTAAAGCGGCATAATCACGAATCTGTTTGCATTATGTATCTGGATTTGGATAAATTCAAAAACATCAATGATACACTTGGCCATTTGGTGGGTGATGAGTTTTTAATTAAAGTTAGCCAGGTCATCAACCAAAATATTCGTAGCTGTGACACTCTGGCCCGCTTGGGCGGTGATGAATTTGCGGTGTTACTTGAAGATATCAATGATAAAGACGAAGCGCTGGATGTTGCTGAGCGGATCATTGTGTCATTAAAAGAGCCGATTGACTTGGGCTCACACAAACTGGTGACATCGGTCAGTATTGGTATTGCCTTTTCGGATAAAAGTTTCAGTGGCGTTGATTTAATCAAACATGCTGATACGGCTATGTACAAAGCAAAGGACAAAGGTCGGGCGACGTATTGTGTCTTCAGTAAAGAGATGCTGGCTGATACGTCTGCGTACATCCGCCTCGATTTAGAGATTAAAGATGCGCTACTTAAACGCGAATTCACCCTGTTTTACCAGCCGATTTATACTACTGCTAATTCAGACATTATTGGCCTCGAAGCATTGGTTCGCTGGCAACACAAAGAAAAGGGGTTGTTATTCCCTGATGAATTTATTGAGTATGCCGAAGAATCTAACCTAATCATCGGCATTGACCGTTATGTGATGGAGCAAGCTGCGCAGCAAATGGCTAAGTGGCAAGATAAGTTTGGTGAGTCTTTTTATATTAGTGTTAATGTGTCTGGCAAAAACTTTGGCAGCGCCGATTTTGTTGATTTTGTGATACAGTTAAAGAAAACCCATAAGCTTAGAGATGGGGTGTTTGCCATTGAGATCACTGAAAGGGCATTAATCGATAACGTTGAGCAAACAAAAGCCAATCTTACTGAACTTCGCCAGCATGGAATTCAAATATTCCTTGATGATTTTGGTACTGGCTACTCATCCTTAAGTTATTTGCATCAATTCCCACTGGACTGCTTAAAAATAGACCGTTCGTTTATCAATGATATGAACGGCAGCAAATTCGATAACCCGTTGGTGAAAATGATCATTGCACTGGCAAAATCACTGGATCTTAAGGTGGTTGCCGAAGGGATTGAAAAACAAAATCAGCAAAACTGCCTGGAGTACATGGAATGTGACTATGGTCAGGGTTATATGTTTTCTAAGCCGGTTTGTGCTGCTGATATTGAAGAGCGCTTTCTTAAAGGGAAGTAGGGTGGCCACTTTTTTGTGCCCACCGTTTTTGTTTTTTGGTTTAATTAAACCACCTGCCAAGCGATTGTTTCTCCCGCTCTTACCGGTATAACCACAGTATCACCGAAGGACATTTCTTTTGGTACATCCCAGCTTTGCTTTTTCAGGGTAATTGTATCTGTGTTACGGGGCAGGCCGTAAAAGTCCGCGCCGTTAAAGCTCGCAAAGGCTTCTAGCTTATCCAGTCCACCCGCAGCCTCAAATGCCTCGGCATAGAGCTCTATAGCGGCGTGTGCGGTGTATGAGCCAGCACAGCCACAGGCGGTTTCTTTGTTTTCTTTGGTATGTGGCGCAGAGTCGCTGCCCAAAAAGAATTTATTGGTGTTGCCAGTCGCGGCATTAATCAATGCTTGCTGGTGAGTATTACGCTTTAAAATCGGCAAACAATAAAAATGCGGACGAATATTGCCAGCCAACATATGGTTGCGATTAAAGAGTAAATGGTGGGCGGTGATTGTCGCACCGATGTTAGCTGTCGATTCGGTCACAAAGGTGGCTGCATCGGCAGTAGTAATGTGCTCAAGGACAATTTTAAGTCCAGGGAATGCTTTAACCAGCGGGGTTAACGTCCTCTCAATGTAGACTTTCTCTCGATCAAAAATATCAATATCACTATCGGTGACCTCACCATGTAATAACAACGGTAACCCAATGGTTTGCATGATGGAAAATAGCGGATAAAGCTTTTTAATATCAGTTACACCAGAGGCCGAATTGGTGGTAGCACCGGCAGGGTAAAGTTTGGCAGCGGCAATAATGCCACTGTCTTTGGCGGCAATAATATCAGCCTTAGTGGTATTGTTGGTCAGGTATATGGTCATCAACGGTGTAAAGCTGCTCTTAGGTTGATTGTCCATAATACGTCGCTGGTAAGTTCGGGCAATGGCTACATTGGTCACCGGTGGCACGAGGTTAGGCATGACAATCCCCCGACCGAAATAACGGCTGACATCATTTACCGTTCGCGGCAACAAATTACCATCTCGAAGGTGAATATGCCAGTCGTCAGGACGGGTGATCGTTAAAGTATCCGTGGGTTGTGCCATTGCGTTGCTCCAGTGTGGTTAACTGCTGAACTTAGAATTTGCTGGTATCGGTAAATAAACCAACTTTTAAATCAGTGGCAGTATAGATCACTTTACCGTCAACTTCGACCACACCATCGGCAACACCCATGTATAATTTGCGTTTGATCACCCGTTTTAAATTTAATCGGTAGGTGACTTTTTTGGCCTCGGGTAAAACTTGTCCAGTGAATTTCACTTCACCAACACCCAACGCACGGCCACGGCCGGGACCACCAGTCCAACCGAGGAAAAAGCCTACGAGTTGCCATAAAGCATCCAAACCTAAACAACCTGGCATAACCGGATCTTCTTTAAAGTGACAGTCAAAGAACCATAAGTCAGGGTGAATATCCAGCTCGGCAATAATTTCGCCTTTGCCATAGGCTCCGCCTTCTTCGCTGATATGAACGATTCGATCCATCATCAGCATGTTGCCAGTGGGCAGTTTGCTGTTACCAGGTCCAAATAATTCGCCGCTGCCGCAGGCTTCTAAGCCTTCTTTTGTGTAACTGTTTTGTTGTTCCATGTGTCTTTCCCCTGCAATATTTTCGCTAATTTAGCGTACACTTGTAAGCTTAACAAGTCTGAGCAGTTATAAATCTGTAATTATGCCCGATGACGATGATTAAAAAAGCATTAAAATGGCTAAATGAAGTAGACTTAAGAAAAAAGCAGATTAAAGCAAAAAGTTATACTGTGGTGGTGAGGAGTGGTGATGAGGAGTGGTGATGACACAAAAGAAACAAGCACTGAGCAATGCGCAAAAACAAAAAAACTATCGGGATCGCAAAAAAGGCAAAGGAGAAGAAGAGCTAAGGGGATATCTCACACCAGAGGCACTTGAATGTTATAAAGAGATTGGCGAGGTCACGGGTTGGAACGACAGTAAGCTGATTTCTAATGCCATCAGATTAAGTTTGGCAGCGTATAAATGTGGCCAAATTGGCGTATTAAACGGCTGGCTGGAAAAAAATAACAAATAAACGCACTCAACAGCAGTTTTGATTATAAAAGCCATGTCATTATTGGCATTCTGGCTTATAATGTCGCCCCTTGAAAGTAGCCATCAGCAATGTATTTAAAAGATAAACTATGCAATTATTTGTAAATGACCTGACCGTAATCGACTTTTCTTATTTGTGTCCTCGTCGAGGTGTCATTGGAGAGAGCTGGATCGTTGACTTGACTCTGGTTGGTTCTTTGGATGAACAGAGCATGGTGCTAGATTTCGCCAAAGTGAAAAAACAGGTGAAAAAAATCATCGATGAGGTGATTGATCACAAGTTGGCCGTACCGACCAAGGCCAGTGTAACCACCATAACTGCTGGCGAAAAGGGCACGTTAGTGGACTTTAACAGCGAAAATGGCGGGTTGGTCAGTATCTTCTCACCCGATGAAGCCTTTGCGATGATAGAAGCCTCCCAGGTTGATATTGGCAGTGCCGGTGTGTTTTTAACCGATAAAATTCATGCTCAATTACCTGACAATGTAGAACAAGTCATCTTGAATCTTCGCCCAGAAAATATTAATGGTTTTTATTACCATTATACCCACGGACTGAAAAAGCATGACGGTAACTGTCAGCGGATCACCCACGGACATCGTTCTAAAGTGATTGTCCAGGAAAATGGGATGAAAAGCCCCAAATTACAAAAGTACTGGTCTGATCGTTGGCAGGATATTTATTTAGCCAGCAGCGAGGATCAACTGGAATTTTCGCAGTTATTACACATTACTCCACCGTCAAACAAAGATGATTATTACGCCTTTGGCTACGAAGCTGCCCAAGGTTATTTTGAATTGATGATTGGCGTAAAATGCACCGAAATTATCCCCTGCGATACTACTGTTGAATGTTTGGCCGAATTTATGAATGGTCAGCTTAAACAACTCAGACCCGAAGCAGACTATCAGGTTAGCGCTTTTGAAGGCGTTGCTAAAGGGGCTATCGTGTGAAAAAGCGGGCGGTTGTTTTATTTTCTTTGTTATCGGCTGGATTGACCAGTTCGGTGGTTGCCCAGATCCAGTTAAAAGGTCAACTGACTCAAGGTGCCATGATCATTGGCAAAACCGGGCAGGGCAGTAAAGTGTTTTTAAATGACAAAGCTTTGCCAGTATCACCCACGGGGGACTTTGTGTTTGGCTTTGGTCGCGATGAAGCACTCAACCACAAGCTTAAAGTGGTCAATATTGATGGCAGTGTCGAGCTAAAAACCCTTGCGCTGACTCAACGAGAATACAAAGTTGAAAACATCAAAGGTATCGACAAAAAATATGTTTCACCGCCAAAAGAAGTCCTTGTCCGCATTCAGTCAAATATCAAACAGGTAGGAGCGGCCAGAGCAATAATGACTGACAGACAAGATTATCTAGATGAAATCAAGCTACCAGTCAAAGGGCGCATCAGTGGCGTCTATGGCAGTCAGCGAGTCCTTAACGGCGTGCCTAAACGTCCTCACTTTGGGCTTGATATTGCCGCGCCGACAGGCACTAAGGTGATTTCGCCATTAAATGGCAAAGTGGTTTTAACCCACGATGACATGTATTACACCGGGGGCACCTTAATTATTGAACATGGTTTTGGTATTACCTCAACCTTCATCCATTTGAGCAAAATACTGGTCAAAGAAGGCGATGAAATTAAACAAGGTGATCCGATAGCCGAGGTCGGCGCAACAGGCCGGGTAACCGGCCCTCATTTGGATTGGCGAATGAATTGGCGTAAAGTGCGTCTTGATCCTCAGTTGTTGATTGAGCTTCAAGCTAATTAAGCTTCGCTGAAAAAGCGATCCACATACAGGTGGATCGTTTTGACCTACCAGTCTTCATTTCTTCACATAAATATGAGTACCCTTCACCCCACCTGGCACCGGTTTGCCACTAAAAAACACCACTTCGCCAATTTCAAAACGACCATGGTCGGTTAAGTGAAATGCCTTATCAGTGACCAGAAAGAAAAAATTGATGTTGGGGTTTTTGGCGGCGTAGATCTTTGCCTGAGTTAACGTCATGTTTTTCCAGTGAGAAACCTTACCTTGCCAATTAGCGCCGTATTGGGCGCTGTCAGCAATTACTTTCCAGCCAATGCTTTTGTCACTAGTTGGTAGCACGGAAACCGTTGTTGTTTCAAGCGCTGTAGTGACCAGTGGCTTGGGCTTAACTGTTACTTTGGGCTTATTAAGCGGTGGCTTGGTTACGACCGGTTTAGTAGCAGGCAGGGCCGTTGGTTTTGTTACCAACTGACCTGCTTTTAAGCCGCTGGGCATGGCCGAAAACCCTCTACCACCGCTGCCGATATGGGTAAAGCTAAAATCAAACCCTTGTTGTTGTGCGACACTGTGACAGCCCTGACAGCCACCCATTACCACGGGTTTTTCGGGAGTGACCCCATCAATCAGCTTGTTATTATCATCTGGCTGATAACTTTGTTGAACAAACTTATTTAATTCGTAGTCGGGACTGGTCGTATCATCAGTGGGGATCCCCTGGACACCTTTAAGTCGGTAATATTGCCAGATAAAGTGCTGATTAAACCCTGGTATTGCCTGCATTGCCTTAAGGGCTTGTTGATTGACATTATTGACCTGCGAAGTGGGATCATTATAGTCGGCTACAGGGACCGGGTTGGCACTACCTGTTTGAGTATAATATAAGCCACTGGGCTGTTGAGTTAGCGGATCAAGCAGATTATCCTGATGTTCAAAGCTGGCAAAAATATAACTGGGGTAATGGACGGTTTTATGAGCAATGTGTAAAGCCACCAAAGCAAATTGACCATTATTGGCCTTCACCCCGTCGTTTTGATTGGTGTAATAAATGGCGTCGGCAGTATGGTAACGGTACTGCTGCTCGGCGGGTATAGAGTCAAGTGGTCGCCAAACCGCCTTGACCTGCAAACTATTGGCTGGAAATTGGAGTCGGTTATACCTGCCATGACTGACTACATCTTCATAGTTATCATTGACGTACTGCCACTTAACCTTGTTGACCTTGGTTTCAAATAGCCATTGTTGGGCAGGGCCGTTTGCTTGGGGTGAAAACAACTGATAACGGCCCATAAAATGGGTTTCATCAAGATTATTGAGCAAATGAAAGTTAACCCCGTTGCTGTTGACAGGGTGATTAAACACATACTCAGGACGACTGTCCCAAGGCTGAGGAGGCACGCCATATAAGCCAGTTTTTGCGCCACCGCCACGATTGCTTAACTTGGCATTAGCCGGATATACGCCACTGCGATGCATATAGGTTTCCCAGACCAAAGTGGAGGCTTTGTTGCGGG
>JBLHHD010000075.1:0-9064 GCA_047614605.1 Alteromonadaceae bacterium | reverse complement strand
TTTAAAATCGGCGTACCGTTTGAATTAAACCATAAAAACCCGCTAACGGCCCAGCCGCCACTCAACCAAAGCAGTATGCATTGGCACTGGCAAGCCGGATACAAATTTATGCGGGCCGAATTTGTTATTAATAACCAGCCCCGCCGATTACATTTGGGCAGTTTACACTGCAAAGGCGAAATCGGTGCCATTAGCCACTGCGAACTGCCTAATCGTCCGGCTTTTACCCTAACAAATTTTAAACTCAACCAAAGTGCGATCACCTTGTCACTAGATAAGCTGCTCGACGATGATAGTTCAAATGACCACTCGTATCTGACATGCATGGGGGGGACCGAACATCCCTGGTGTGACAACGCCCTAAAATGGCTGGGTCTGGCGGGTAATCAACCACAACGAATATTTTCGATCAAAGAGGGAACCCAATGAAGCGGCAGCTGATGGTTGGTTTTAGCCTGATCATTGCGATCGGGGTTTATTTTTTCTTTTTCAACGACCGGGGTTATCACTGGGCTTTACCCGATGACATACCGCCGCCAATAGTACCCATAAACAATCCAATTACGGCGGCCAAAGTCGAGCTTGGCAGACATTTATTTTACGACAAACGCCTTTCTGCTAATCGCTCTACAGCTTGTGCTACCTGCCATATCCAGACCAAAGGCTTTACCGATGGCAAAGCGTTTTCAAGCGGATTATTTGGCGACTTAACCACCCGCAACTCAATGAACCTGACGAATGTCGCCTACAACCAAAACTTCACCTGGGCCAATCCATTAAACACCCGATTAGAGCATCAGGCCCGCTTACCCTTATTTGGCGAAATGCCACCAGAAATGGGATTAACCGGCTCAGAGCCTAACGTCATTGAACAACTAAAAAACGATGAAACTTACCAGCAATTGTTTAAAGGTGCTTTTTCGGCGCAACATGACCCGTTTAACTTTGTCAACATCATCAACGCCATCGCCTCTTTTGAGCGCAGTATACTGTCTTTTGACTCTCCTTATGATAAATACCTGCGGGGTGAAATCGATGCAATAAGCGCTGCGCAAAAACGCGGGATGCAGCTGTTTTTTTCTGAGCGGACGGAGTGTTTCCACTGCCATGGTGGATTTAACTTCAGTGACAGCAGCGTTCATAAAAACGCCACTCAAACGGCTGAACATTTTCATAATAACGGCCTGTACAATGTCGATGGTAAAGGCGCTTATCCCAAATCCGATAGAGGTCTTTTTGACATGACTTCACACCAGGGTGATATGGGCAAATTCAAAGCACCAACATTAAGAAATATCGCCGTTACCGCCCCATTTATGCATGATGGCAGCATCGCCACTCTCGAAGGCGTATTGACCCACTATATCAATGGCGGCACCGATATTCGCCAAGGTGAAAACAAAGGGTTTGGCAGTCTCAGCCCGTTTAAAAGCGAGTTTATTCCCGGTTTACAGCTAAGCGAAGTAGAACAAACTGATTTGCTCAGCTTCTTACACAGCCTGACAGATCAAACGTTTTTAACTAACCCGGACTTAAGTGATCCCTTCAAAGCAACCAATAAAATGGCAACATCACCAAAACCATTAACCGATTGAGAAGTCATAGTCATGTGCACAGCAACTTGGAACATCAGCGAACAAAAACTGCTGCTGGCGTTTAACCGTGACGAACAACGCGCTCGCCCCCATGCGTTACCACCAATCATCACCCAACTAAATCAGGTTAAAGCCGTCTACCCCATCGACCCACAAGGCGGTGGTAGCTGGATCAGCGTTAACGATGCTGGTGTCATCATTTGTCTGTTAAATAACTACTTGCACGCTGCCCCAAAAGAGCAAAAAGACTGGACCAGCCGAGGCAAACTAATCACCGAACTCGCCTCACTCACCAGTCATCAAAGCATTAACGAACACATCAATAATCAGGGTATGGACCAATACCGGGCTTTTCACTTAATGGTACTTAGCCTTGATGAGCAAACCCTATTTACCTGGAATGGAAAAAAACTCAAGCGCGAAAAAGCCTCGGCCTATTTAAGTTCATCAGGTTTTGATACCCACAACCTACTGGCGGGGCGTAAAAGTCAGTATCAAATGCGAACAATCACTTCACGAACGGCGGCACTGGATTTTCACACCAGCCACCAGCCACAAAAAAGCGCCTACTCAGTATGTATGCACCGTAGCGATGCACATACCACCAGCCTAAGTGTAATAGAGGTTAGTGAGCAAAATATCAGCTTTGATTACTTTGATGGTCCGCCTTGCAAAGCACTAAGAAATGAGCCATTACAAAGCCAAATAACCTTACCCCGAAAGCCCCAACCTGTATTCGTGTAAATTAGCTCCAGTCGTGCGCCAGATCAAACAAAAGCGTTGCATCACCCAGCCCAAAAGTTTAGACTTGCTTAATACCAATGAGATTAAATCACTGATCTAATTTTGGGCAGTGAAAATGGTCAATGGCAAGGCATTAATTGGCGTATGTAGTTGTTCTACTTACAAAATTAATAACGCAGTCAGTGGCTATTTTAACCAGCAAAATGATCATTTATTTAGTGGATTTGGTGTTACTACGGGGATGCTTTGGATTCGACAGGATTCACGAACCTTGAGGTGCATGTCGAGGATGTGGCTGGCCTCGTAAAAAAGCCGCAAACACTATAGTTGCAAACGACGAAACGTTCGCACTAGCAGCTTAATGCTAGGCCTCTACCCAAGTGTCTTCAATGCGACTGGGATTTTGAGGCTCGACTTACATTGAATAGCTAGGGAAACCCGCCCGGGGTTGAACGGCGAAATAGTATCGGGACCGCTTTTTGGAAGCCTGTCGTTTGGCGTTCAAAGAGTTAACCTGTTAAACGACTAAACATGTAGTACCAAGAGCAGAGGCTTTCTGGACGGGGGTTCAAATCCCCCCATCTCCACCAAATGCTTAAAAATCACGGCAATCGCCGTGATTTTTTTTATCTGCAATAATGGTAGCCCTTGATTTGAACCCAAAGTAATAACAAATCAAGATACTATGGTACGACGTCAAAAAGATCTCCGAATATCACGTTTTCAGCACGTTGGTTTTTTTTACCCCTTTCATTACACTACTACGGTTTAATTTTTAACCTTTAATATCAAACGTGAAAGGAAATTCATATGATCATACGACTAAACAAACTCGGCCTTTATACCACCAACCAATTGAACCAGCACGGCACCGAAAACCGATTTTACATTTCAAGAAAATGATTCGTTACTCTTCATCAATTGGAATGTCAGCGCCACAGCCCAATTTTTCATCACGGTAAGCAGATTGCCAATCTTTGGCTGTTTTGAATTGTTCACAGGTCAGATTTTTAGCCCCTCTGAGGTTAGCCCAGTTGAGCTTAGCCCCGTTGAGCTTAGCCTGTATGAGCTTAGCCCCGTTGAGCTTAGCCCCGTTGAGCTTAACCCCATTGAGGTTAGCCCATCGGAGGTCAGCCCCTACGAGGTTAGCTCCACTGAGGTCAATGCCCCTTAAGCTTTCTTCAAGATAAACCAATCGTTCTAGAGATTTTTTTTAAGACTGATAAAACCAGGTGTTTTTATTGTTGTCGAAATGGTTTGATAAGCGAGTAGCTTTTCTTGGCTGTGGGTAATAAATTTATCCCAAACATAACTACCCACACCTGAAAAAAGGACGAAGAAATCGACGACTTCAACCCACTGCCACTTTTTTACATAGTAAATTAACCATTCACTTGCCCATTCCATAGAATAAATGGGTTTGAGCATTGGCCGGACGTTAGCAAACCATTTTGCTTTAGGGCGATCAATTCCTTTTCGTTTGTCGGCAAGTTCGCTCTCAAGTGAGGCTATTTTTGCTTTCAATGTTTCAATGGTGGTCTCTTTTTGTTGTTCCATTCGCAGTCCTTTTAATATTTATATAGGAACTCACAGTGTAGCAATAAAATTTGCATTTGCTTTACCTGCCTTGGTTAAACCCCATATCCGCAGATAATTGCCGCAACTTATTATTGACAAAAACGGGCCTAAGCCCTGCCTTCGCTCATCCAAAAGCTCGCAGAGTTAAGTTTTCAATCTGCTGTCCAATGCGTCATTAGTTTTATCGTTTTCTTAATGGCTGATTGGTCAGTGGTGAGAATTAACCGAGGGTTTTATTTTGTTTGAGCTTGAGTAAAGCAATATCGGCCATTGCCGGGATATGGGCTTTATTTTCACAGCTGATCCATTCCATATCTGAGGTTTGCTGGATCATCTCTTCAATGGCCTGATGAAATGCTTGTTTAAAAACGGCGCTGTGCAATAACTCTTTAACGTTGGTGATCACCTCTGCTGAGGATTGTGCAGTGGTATCGATACCAAATAGAATGTATTGAGGTTGAGCTTTTAAAACCTCACACAGTTTAGCTAAATTGTCGCCTCTGGGCAGAAACTCGCCCGCTTCCCATTGGGCCGCTGCTTGTGGACTGACACCAACCAATTTAGCAAAGTTAGATTGATTGAGCGCCAAACCTTTACGCACCGCTTTGATCCGTTCGCCGACTTGCTTTTTCCCTGCATCAGCATTGCCTACCGTTTTATTCATTAGGTTACCAAAATCTTATGACTAAACTACCGGGGGTTATGTTAGGGGAGCTATTGGCAAATTAACAGCGATAATTAGCATTTATTACTTAATCGCCCTGCTTGTTGCTCGCAAAATAAACATAAAAATGATGAGCGGTAACGATTACTTATTTAACTCTTGTCGCAGGTTTGCCAAGGTGATATCAGCCAGCGCTTCAATATGATTGGCGTTTGCGCAGCTAATCCACTCCAGATCGGCCCCTTGTTTAACCATCGCAGCGAAAGCCGCATTAAATGCCTGTTTAAACGATTCACTCTTAAGCACCGCTTGTAAATCGACCGACATATTAGCTTGAGGGGTAATACCGAACTGAATAAATTGAGGTGTAGTTTGCAAGACTTCACTGGCTTTAGTCAGGTTATCCCCTCTTGGCTGAAACTCGCCTAACTCCCATTGGGCAGCTGCTTGAGGGCTTACACCGACCATCCGGGCAAATTCAGCTTGGTTTAGCGCCAAACTTTTCCGCGCAGCCCGGATACGTTCACCCATTGCCTTTTTTATTATGTCATGGTCATCTACCATAGCTATTATCACGTTCCCGCTTTACTTATTAAGTGTGTTATTGCGTTTGTTGTCGTGCTAACGCCAGAGCTTACAACAGATTAAACCCAGGCGGTATATTATTTTAGTGGCTTTGTGTCTAATATGGCTGTTTTGTTTTTGTTGAATATTACCCGGTTTGGTTGTAAAGTCTAGCGGTTGCAAACAGGGAATGACATAAAAACGATTGGAACGCCACATTAAAATAACAATACAGAGCAAACAGACAATGAACATAAAAAACCTTTTACCCGCGCTAGCCGCCTTAGTTATAAGCGGTCAAACCGTTGCCAACAGTCAAGACATTACAACCCTTGATGCCAAAGCCGATGAAAAAGCCACCCAGATCCAAGGGGCTACCAATAACAACATCATCCCAGATGCTATCGAAATTAAACAGATCATCAGAAACAATATCATTAGTGCCGAAATGGCAAAAACTGGCGCAACCATTGCCGATATGGTCTCAAAATACCAGCTGGATGAGAGCCAAGAGCGGCAGCTAATTATTATCGTTTTTAGTGGCAGTGGTGATGGTTTCGAGCCAAAATAGCAAACGATTTTATCGGCAAACCAAATTTTGGCAAATGACACCCGGTTGATTATCGTCTTTCAAGACTGCAAACCGCTGTGATACCAAATCAGTTGGAACGCCAAATAAGAATAACCAGACAGAGCAAACAGACAATGAACATAAAAAACCTGCTACCTGCACTAGCCGCCTTGGTGATAAGCGGTCAAACCGTTGCCAACAGCCAAGACATTACAATCCTTGATGCCAAAGTCGATGAAAAAGCCACCCAGATCCAAGCTGCTACCAATAACAACATCATCCCAGATGCTATCGAAATTAAAGAAATCATCAGAAATAATATCATCAGTGCCGAGATGTCAAAAACTGGCGCAACCCTTGACGATATGGTCGCAAAATACCAGCTGGATGAGAGCCAAGCGCGGCAGCTGGTTATTATCGTTTATAGTGGTGGTGGGGCAGGAATAGAACCGAAGTAACGGGCGGCAAAGATTATGATACTTACGACAAATATAGTAGACCTGCTATTAGCCATAGATAAAGGCACATGGTTAGTTGAATTGATGGCATTTATGGTGTTTTTATATTTCACATTAAGGGATAAGCAGGTTAACTCCAGCCTGATTGCCACGACTATTATCGTGTTCTTAGGGGCTATTATGAGATGGTATTCCCCCATATTGTTGGCTGCTAAAACACCTGAAAACCTACCTTTTATTTTAGGGGCTTGGTTTGTAGGATTTATGGTTGTTTACGGTATTGGCATATACATGCTCTATTTATTACACACCACTTTTATTATCCGCTATAGTTTTGTCTCCAAAGTTGTTCTAGGCAGTTATTTTATTGCAACCACCTTACAAATGGTTCGATACAGCGAAAGACTGTTATTAGGATTTGATTCTGCATATCTGCAACCTTTATATCGAGCTGGTATTCCCGCCGTCAATATTGCTATGGCGTCCATGGCTTTGTGTTTTGCTATAGCCATAGCGCTATCTAGGCACCGGGTTAGTCAAGGAAAAGGAGGGCTTAAATGGGTGCTTTGATCTTCCAGTCCACTATTGTTTTATATGCCATTATTGCATGGTTGCTAATCAAAACCATGCGCAGTATCTCCAAGGTTGAGAGGCTATGGCATCAAAAAGAAGCAAAGAAAGCCGGGAGCGATTTTGACTTCCAGCGCTCACATAATTTGGTTATGGATCGGGCATATATTGATAAGCTCAACAAATCGCCAGACACTAGCGATATAGACACCATTCACTTTTTACATAACTGGAAAATGAATGTGGCTGAGTATATTGCCGAATTCCAAACGAGTAATAAGCCGGATAAAAAAGAGGTCAAAGAAGAAGACAAGAAAGAAGACAAGAAAAAAGATAAACCTAAAACTTACCATTGATATAAGGCTGGTGTTGCCAGCCTTCATATCGTCAAGCGCAGTGACGGCCAGCCAGCGCCGTTTACTTACCTGTGTCGATAACTACTCTTTGTTCTGCTTGATGATTTGCGCCAGCATATCAACTGGGTTTGCCTCCATCGCTTCACAATAATAAACAAACTCGCCAACATCCATCCGTCTTGGTTTACTCTGCTTTTCTATCTTGCCAATAAACGAGTGAGGCACATCTATTTTTTCTGCCAAAACTCGCATGGTTAAGTTTTTATCTTTTCGGGTCTTAGTTAAAACAGCCACCATCATTTGATTGAGTTGAGTTATTTTTGCTTTCATAGCGATCTCCAGTTACAAGTTGATTGATTACAGTTTGCTGTTTTGGACCACAGCTTAACCTTATGAAATATAATCTTAAACTGAAACAAGATCAATGTTAAATTGATGATTTAAAATAAATAGTGATTTATGTGTAAAGTAGAACATATAATTTAACTTAAGACTGACACTAACAATTTAAGATTGAGTTTATGGCGCAGCACTATTTCAACAAAAAACCGCTGGCAGAACGACAAAGCCATGTAGCTTCAATCATTCAACGGCTAGCCCAAGCGTACGGGGTCGAAGAAAAGCAAGCAGTGGCAACCTGTCTGGGTATGCCGCTTAAACTGATAGAAAGCTGGATCTGCGAAGGTTACCTGCCAACTGATGCAATCATCAAGTGCCACCTGGCTACCGGCTTTTCTTTAGACTGGCTAACACACGGCACTGGCCCTGTCGTTAAAGTGACTTACCACAGCTAACACCGTTAAAGCTTCGCAATAGCAAGTAACAACCCCCGCATAATCAAACGTCGAGTCGTATTAATTTATCACTATGATATTGCAAACACTCTAATGAATGGGATACTCTGGCGTCCTTAAAATTTTTAACATAACCAATTACCTATGATGGAATTTCCAAACGTACAACATACCGACACTGGCGAAATCTATGTAATAATATTGCAAGACCATGTTGATGAGCAACAAGCCCTGAACGAATTTAATAACGCCTTGGCACAAGACGATAAACCACAGTCACAAGGCATTGAAATTATCCACCTTTACATGAACGAAAAGATGGATGAAGATGCGGGTAAATTAGACTGGTATATGTGCCGTGAAACCTCGCCTGATGCAATGCCTTTCACCTTAGTGCAAGACATCGAACTCGCTAAAACCCTAACTGGTTATCCACAAAATGAGTGATATTAAATTATTCCGCCTTGGGATAAGCAACCACGTTGAAGAACTAAGCAGCAAATTCGCCAAGCTCGAAAAAGAGCTGCAACAGTTAATTGAACAGCACCTTGAAACCTTCTTGGGGGTGCGCTTTTTAGCCAGCGAATACACCACTACCCACAAAGGCCGTATCGACTCTTTGGGCCTTGATGAGAACGGTTGCCCGGTGATCATCGAATACAAGCGCCACAGCAACGAGAACGTGATCAATCAGGGCCTGTTTTATTTAAACTGGTTGCTCGACCACAAGGCCGACTTTCAATTGCTGGTAATGAAGCAGTTAGGTAACGAAGTGGCTGACACACTCGAATGGTCCGGTGCCCGGCTTATCTGTATCGCCAGCGACTTTAACAAATATGATGAACATGCCATTGCGTTGATTGATCGCAACATCGAACTGATGCGTTACAAATACTTTGGTGACGATTTACTAATGCTTGAGTTGGTTAACGCCCAGTCGGCCCAAACCAGCCAAACCAAAGCACCGGCACCAGTCAGTAGCAAAGAGCCAGTGAACAAAACCAAAGAGAAAACCCACGCCGATTCAATAGCAGCAGCCAGCAACGAACTAACCGCCTTGTATAATGCCATTTGTGATTACTGTGACAGCCTTGGGGATGAAGTACAGCGCAAGGAACTCAAGTTGTATACTGCCTTTAAGCGGATCAAAAACTTTGCCAGTGTACTGGT
>JBLHHD010000074.1:0-9092 GCA_047614605.1 Alteromonadaceae bacterium | reverse complement strand
CCCTCTTTTGAACTTAATAACGCGATATTGTCCCGTGTGCGGGTTTATTTACTTAAAAAACTGCAAGTCGATGAGTTGTTGACGGTATTAAATCGGGCTTTGACTGACAACGAAAAAGGGTTGGGGCAGTTAAACCTGACGGTAAGCGACGAAAATAAACGCAGTTTATGTCAGCTTGCTACCGGGGATGCCCGTAAGTTACTCAATTACCTTGAAATTGTCAGTGACTTTGCTGAGTTGATTGATGGTAAAAAAGTGATCACTAAAGAGGCGTTATCTCAGGTTGCGACGGGTAATATTGCGGCCATAGATAAAAATGGCGATCAATATTACGACTTGATGTCGGCTTTTCACAAATCAGTCAGAGGTTCGGCAGGCGATGCCGCACTTTACTGGTTTTGCCGGATGCTCGCCGGTGGTGCTGATCCGCTGGACGTTGCCCGGCGCCTAATGGCGATTGCCAGTGAAGATATTGGCAATGCTGACCCAAGGGCGCTCGACATTGCCCTCAATGCCTGGGATATCTTTAACCGGGTAGGGCCAGCAGAAGGCGAACGGGCCATTGCTCAGGCCATTTTATACATGGCGGCAGCACCTAAAAGCAATGCGGTTTACCGGGCGTTTAATCAAGCTAAAGAGCAAGCGCAAAACTTGCCCAGCTATGATGTGCCGCTGCATTTGCGTAATGCCCCCACTAAATTGATGAAAGAGCTTGGTCATGGTGATGAATATCGTTATGCCCACCATGAGCCTGGAGCGTTTGCTGCGGGTGAAAATTATTTTCCTCAAGAGTTAAAAGATCAGCAGTATTATCAGCCGAGCGACCGGGGACTAGAAAAGAAAATCAAAGATAAGCTCGAATATCTGGCTAATCTTAACCACGACAGCTCGCAGCAACGTTATGAGGTTTAATCCTATGAGTAAACGGATGAGTAACCCGTCATGACGGCAGGCCCGACGACCTTACAACTGTATTTGTTGATTGCTACCGGTGGTGCGTTTGGTGCATCATTGCGTTATTTTTTGTTTGAAACCACTTTTAACCTGCTTGGCAGGGGGTTTCCTTACGCCACGTTACTGGTCAACATCTTGGGATCGTTTGTGATAGGGATATTATATGGCGCTATTCAACATGAGCTGATCACTATTATTCCCTGGCGGACTTTCATGGGGATTGGTTTTTTGGGGGCGCTAACCACGTTTTCGACCTTTTCGCTGGATACCTTATTGCTTCTTCAACAGGGTGACTGGTTTAAGGCCGCCCTCAATATCATTTTGAATGTATTTGTGTGTATATTTATTGCTTGGGTCGGTATGCAGTTGATTGAGTCAGTAGCGGGCAAAGGCGCTATTTGATTGGTGGATGGTTTGCTTTTTAATTTATACTGCCTAAGCTAAGGGGGTGTTACCAAATCCATTAACAAAAATAATCGGGCTGACACCGCTGTTGAAACTATAGAGGTACAATTTGTGCGAACCCGAAAAAGTAACCTAAGCTATTTACGTAAATTAATGTTCTGGTCGATGATCATCAGTATCGCCGTGGTATTACTGATCCTTGGCTTTGAGCTGTTTGCCACTATCTACGAAGCGTTTTATATGTAACTTCAACCTGAGCTAAATACACTTGGCTGGTTTGGGTAATCCGGCGATTCGAGTGGCTTGTTTTGCAGGGCCTTTGGGAAACAACTTATACAGATATTTACTGTTGCCTTTATCTTCTCCAAGCTGCTTAGCCATGGCTTTAACCAGCATTCTGATCGCTGGGCTGGTTTTATACTCCTTGTAAAAATGCCGCACAAAATGAACAACTTCCCAATGATTATCACTCATGGTGATATTTTCAAGCGTGGCTATGTGTATTGCAATCGCTTCGCTCCAGTCCTCTAAATTGAGCAGGTAACCATGTTTGTCAGTGGCTAAGGTTTTTCCTTCAAATTTAACTGTTTTGGAGGCGGGTGTGGTTTTGGTCGTAGTATTGTTCATGGGTTTACCAACTGATGGTTTTGTGGTGTTGTACGGTCAAATCGACAAACTGGTCAACGTTAATTGTATTAACGTTGACGTCTGGTGCTACATCAAATTGGACGTTTCTGGCCGTTAAGTCATCCTCAATCGCGTAGGCGGCGACTTGCGCGGTCTTTAGCTGACTGGTGATCGCAGAGCCGTTAAGGCTGTAACAGCCATCCTGAATGAATATCATGCTGTCATTGGGATTACAACGAGATAGGGTAATGGCAAACCCGGCGATGGTTTGTGGGGTATTGATTATATGTAGTGTTTTCATTACATGGTGATCACATGGTCAAAGGTCGTAAGACATTGAGCGATTTGTTGATTAGACAATAGCTCAACGTCCATGGATAACGGGCGGTTGGCAATGCCCCGGCAGCTTAAATCATCCTGTGAAGCGATGATTTGCTCGATATCGTATAACTCAAAGGCTTTCATGGTGCTGAGGTAGTCTTTGCTGCCCAGAAGCTCAGGGTTTTGCTTATCGATCAGTTGATAGACCCCGTCATCGATAAAAATCACCGCGACCTGTTGTTCAAAAGCGCCAAAAATCAGCGCCAAATCCAACGATTCACGGGCAGTGGAGAGGTTAAAGCTCGACTGGGTATTAATGATGGCAATTTTTTTCATCAGTTTTGCTCCTCGCCTTTATTTAAACTGGACAACATAATCTGCCTGAGCGGCGATTGAAGCCATTTCGGCAAGACCGGCTATGGTAAATCCATCAGCGAGATTAAAATGGGCTAGTGATTCGAGCTTGGCTTGGTCTTCGTCGATAACACCGCGCTTTTGTGCAGCGGTGACGCACAACAATAAAGGCGTTGTGTGATTGGTATTAAGGGTTTTAAAACCATCGCTGGTATTGAGTTCGTCCGTCGGGATAAGGCTCAGGTTATTGGCGTGGTAAATGCCCTCCTGATAAAAAAATATGGCTTTGAGCGTATGCCCTCGATTAATCACTGCCTCGGCATATTTAAGGGCGCTGCGGGATGACTGATTGGCGTAATTAGTGCTGTGCACCATGATTAAAAAGCTTGCCACAAAGTGTCCTTTATCAAACCGTTAAAGATAAAAAAGCCCCTGTTGAGGGGCCTTTTTTAGTTGTTACCAATAGGCGGTATTTAGTTATTAATCATCACCACCAGTTAATGCAGAGATAAGTGAAAGCAAGTGAACAAAGATGTTGTAGATATTAAGATAAAGACCCACTGTCGCGCGGATGTAGTTGGTTTCGCCACCGTTGATGATGCGGCTGGTATCATACAAAATCAAGCCAGACATGATCATGATGACCGCTGAACTGATAGCCAAGCTAAGCGCCGGGATTTGCAAGAAGATGTTAGCAATCATTGCCACAACAGCCACAATCAGACCGACCATCAAGAAACCGCCCATGTAGGAGAAATCTTTTTTGGTAGTTAAGGCATAAGCTGACAGTGAGAAGAAGATTAATGAGGTGCCACCGAGTGCTTGCATAATCATCATTGGACCATTATCCATAGCGGCATAGTGATTAAGCATTGGACCCAAGGACGCGCCCATTACACCAGTAAAGGCGAAGACCCAGAAAATACCTGATGCAGTCTCGGCTTTTTTGTGGACTATAAACATAAGTCCGAAGCCTACCAGCATAAGTACCAGTGCCATCATAGGAGGCATATCGATTGACATTGCAATGCCGGCGGTAACAGCACTGAAACCCAGTGTCATTGCCAATAGAGTATAAGTATTTTTCAATACCTTGTTAATTTCCAGCGTCGAACTTATCGCTGTTGATTGATACATCGCTTTTTGGTCCATAGTGAACTCCAGTTAATCCTAAAATTGAATCTTAGCTTATGATAAGTACATATTGGTGATATTGCTAATCATTTTCAAGGGTATCACCACAAATTGCGTAACAAAAAATAATAGATTGGTCATTTAACTGCAAAAACTATCAAAAAATGAAAAAAGGGCTTCCCATCGTTAACGTTTATCTATATCATTCGCTTCGAAATTTGCGGTGAGGTGGCTGAGCGGTTGAAAGCACTGGTCTTGAAAACCAGCGTACGTTTATAGCGTACCCAGGGTTCAAATCCCTGCCTCACCGCCACTTCCCTTGCAAGTTAGTAATCCCCCTTTTGTTAAAGACCAATTTATAATAAAGTCAAAACCCAATTAAGCCCAGATTACATTCCAGCACCAAAGCAACGATTTTTAATATAAATATTTTACACACCAAAAGCAACGGTTTCTTGATGAGGTTGTTGTCGGCTGGTGGTTAATGCTGCGCTTCGCGCAATCTGTCTGCGCCACGATTCACCCTACAATAAACCAATGACCAATAAACCCATTTCATGCTGTTGCCAGGTATAACCTTTAAAAAAGCAGTGCCCTAAAGACAATAAAACAGCCGCTGGAACAATTACTAACCAGTCAAACAACAATTGTAAAAAAGCCCTTTACATTGCCCTTAGTGCTCCTTATTATAGCCACCAATTGCGGTGAGGTGGCTGAGCGGTTGAAAGCACTGGTCTTGAAAACCAGCGTACGTTTATAGCGTACCCAGGGTTCAAATCCCTGCCTCACCGCCACTTCCCTTGCAATTGTCATTGTTTACTTCATCTATATCATTCAGTTTTATCTTTCTGATTCTACCGTTCAAAACTAACAAATAATCGCAACGGTTTTTATTGTCTAATATTCGATAATTTACCCGAGTAGGCGATAAATCCGCTGTAATTGGCCGTCCTCAGTTATTTATTGCGCAACTTATGTTTTATATCACTTCAGGTCATTTATTATTCCCCGGGATCGCATTAAACGCTTTACTTTGTAAGGCGTTATGGTAATTTTGAAACATAATTTGTTAATAACCTGCTGGCAAAGGAACTTTTAGTTGATAACTGTTTTTTTAGTTGATGATCATGAACTTGTTCGTACCGGTATAAAGCGGATACTTGATGATATCCGTGGCATAAAGGTAGTGGGTGACGCCAATAACGGCGAAGATGCCGTTGCGTACTGTCGTAAAAATAGTCCAAATATTGTTCTGATGGATATGAACATGCCGGGTATTGGCGGTATGGAAGCGACCAAAAAAATCCTCCGTTTTAATCCCGATGTTAAAGTGATTGTGTTAACCGTTCATTGCGAAGACCCATTACCCTCCAAAGTCATGCAGATCGGTGCCCATGGGTATTTAACCAAAAGTGCCGGCTCTGACGAAATGATTAATGCGATACGAGCGGTCCACAGTGGACAGCGTTACATTGCTCCGGATATTGCCCAGCAAATCGCGCTGAACCATTTTAGTGGACACCGTGATGAAAACCCCATACAAAGTCTGTCGGAGCGTGAATTACAAATCATGCTGATGATCACCAAAGGTGAAAAAGTCCAGGGTATTGCCGATAAACTCAGCCTCAGCTCAAAAACAGTGAACAGCTACCGTTACCGAATGTTTGAAAAGCTGAATATCAGCGGTGATGTTGAACTGACCCATTTGGCTATTCGCCATGGCTTGCTGGATATGGATAAGCTTTAGAAGTAGGGTGCGCCCTGCGCACCATTTACCCCCGTCAAATTGAAACCTCCGCCCAAACCTATGACCTGTGAATTTAACGCTCAAGAATTTTTAAAAAACCTCACCAGTGAACCTGGTGTTTATCGTATGCTCAACAAGGACGATGAGGTTATCTATGTTGGCAAAGCCAAAGATTTGAAAAAACGGGTAGCGAGTTACTTTCGTAAAAATGTCCCCAACGCCAAAACCCGGCAACTGGTCAGTTTTATCTGTAATATTGAGATCACGGTCACCCAGACCGAAACTGAAGCCTTGATCCTCGAAAACAACCTGATCAAACAATATCTGCCCAAATACAATGTACTGTTAAGAGACGATAAATCTTACCCGTTTATTTTGCTGACCGAGCACAAACACCCACGAATTCAACTGCACCGGGGCAAACACAGCAAAAAAGGTGAATACTTTGGCCCTTATCCCAGCGCGGGTGCGGTGTGGGAAAGCTTGCGTTTAATGCAAAAAATCTTTTCGGTGCGCCAATGCGAAGACACCTTTTACAAAGCCAGAAGCCGCCCTTGTTTGCAGTATCAGCTAAAACGTTGTTCGGCCCCTTGTGTGGGCAAAGTCAGTGATGAAGATTATGACAAAGAAGTTGAATTGGCGAAGTTATTCCTTAAGGGCAAATCCCAGGATGTGATCAGCAACCTTGTAGAGGCGATGGAAGAGGCCAGTATTGGACTTAAATTTGAATTGGCGGCCAAATTTCGCGACCAAATTCAGGTGATGCGCAAAATCCAAGAGCAGCAATTTGTCACGGGCATGTCAGAAGAGCTGGATGTGATTGGTTTTCATTATCAAAATGGTATTGCAGCGGTGCATGTTTTGTTTATTCGTGAGCAGAAAATTTTAGGTTCAAAAAACTATTTTCCTAAAATTCCACAAAAAACGGCGGCGGCTGAAATTATGCAGTCGTTTATTTTGCAGTTTTACCTTAATGCTCAGGCTCGTCACAAAATACCCAAAGAAATTATTCTCGCTGATATTAGTGATATGGACACACCTGCCACGACGGTCAGGGATGACACACAGCAAGCAGAACTAGCCGTTGAAAGTCAGAGCGTTGACATTGGGGCCTTAAGCGAAGCGATTTCGACCATTGCCGAATATAAGGTGGTAATAAAAAATATCAGCCGTGGCGAGAAACACCGTTATTTGATGCTGGCCAATAAAAATGCTCAAATCGCCGTGACCACTACGTTATCGAGTAAAACGGCAACCAAAAAGCGTTATGAGTTACTTAATGGTTTTATTGAGCTTGATACGCCCATCATGCGTATGGAGTGCTTTGATATCAGTCATACTTCTGGTGAGCAAACTATTGGCTCTTGTGTGGTATTTAATGATGAAGGGCCGCATAAAAGCGAATACAGGCGTTATAACATCGAAGGGATCACCCCGGGGGATGATTATGCGGCGATGGATTTTGCGATAGCCAAACGTTACGACAAAGTGACCGAAGAGCATAAAATCCCTGACGTGATATTTATTGACGGTGGTAAAGGGCAACTGGCCCGGGCCGAAACCTACTTTGCCGACTGGCCTCATGCTAAACAGCCAATGTTGATAGGTGTGGCTAAAGGGACTTCACGCAAGCCCGGTCTTGAAACATTAATATTTCAGGGGGGTATGAGAGAAGTCTCGTTACCGGCTGATTCGCCAGCGTTACACCTTATTCAGCATATTCGCGATGAAGCACACCGGTTTGCTATTTCAGGTCATCGTAATAAACGCGCAAAGGTAAAAAATACCTCTACCTTGCAGCAGATCAGCGGTATTGGGCCCAAACGACGTCAGGCATTGTTAAAATATATGGGTGGGTTGCAAGGTATACTTAATGCGTCGGTGGACGAATTGGCAAAAGTACCGGGCATAAGTGCCCAACAAGCACAAAACGTTTTTGATTCTCTTCATGACAAGGCATAATAGGGCGAAACAAGCCTAAACAATAAAGCTGTATGTTAACAATACCCAATATCATAACCTTAGTGCGGGTTGCACTGATCCCGGTTTTTCTGATTGTCTACTACATTAAGGACCCATGGCTAAGTTTTGGCCCATTGTGGGGGGTAAATTTTGGCGCTGCCTTTATCTTCTGGTTTGCCGGAGTATCTGATGCTGTGGATGGTTATCTTGCCAGAAAACTCAATCAGTCGACTCCCTTTGGTGCATTCCTCGATCCCATTGCGGACAAAGTAATGGTCACCGCCGGTTTTTTTATCGTCGTTGAATATTATCAGTCACCCTGGATCACAGTACCTGCGGTGGCGATGGTTAGCCGCGAAATTATCATGTCGGGCTTAAGAGAATGGATGTCGAGATTAGGCTTAGGCGATGTCGTTGCTGTATCGCAGGCGGGTAAGGCTAAGACCGTTGCTCAGATGCTGGCATTGATCGCCTTGATTTGGGATTTTAATGATATTCTCACCGGACTGGCATTTGGCTATTATTATCTCGCCTTTATTTTGACCATGTGGTCAGTATATGAATATTTTATTGCAGCCTGGCCGCATTTAAAAGCGGATACTAAATTATAAATTGCAGGCGTGGCGGGTACTAAGTGTACTTAATAGGGGATTGATGATCCGCTGGTTTAAGTGTTCGACGTTAATTGTGCTAATCAAATGACCGAAAAAAGCGCATATCAGCCGAATAAAAAGCAATTAAACCAAAAAATAGCCAAACGAAATAAAAACCACAATTTATAGTTGACTCATCATCATATCTCAGTAGAATACGCAACATCTTAAAGGGCAGCTACGGCGGTCAACAAAGATAAAGCGTGTATAGCTCAGCTGGTAGAGCGCGACCTTGCCAAGGTCGAGGTCACGAGTTCGAGCCTCGTTACACGCTCCAATCATCTACTAGTGATAGTAATTGGTTGGAACAGTAAGATTGGCGGGTTGGCAGAGTGGCCATGCTGCGGATTGCAAATCCGCCTACCTCGGTTCGACTCCGGGACCCGCCTCCATACATTGTTCATTCAATGATATGGGAAGCAATAAGATGTAAAGATGTAAAGATGTAAAGAAGTAAAGTTAGATTCTGCCCGGGTGGTGGAATTGGTAGACACAAGGGATTTAAAATCCCTCGTTTGAAAGGACGTGCCGGTTCAAGTCCGGCCCCGGGCACCAATTCCGACAATAACATTCTCCAGATGTGATTGTTTAAAGTTTTAAGCGTGTATAGCTCAGCTGGTAGAGCGCGACCTTGCCAAGGTCGAGGTCACGAGTTCGAGCCTCGTTACACGCTCCAAATCAAGTTACGCAGTGCATGACAATAATCATCGTAATGTGACAGTGACAAAGTCCTTTGATTTATTCAGGGGATATAATTATCTGACGACTGGGTCAAGTAATTGAAGCAGTAGATGCGTGTATAGCTCAGCTGGTAGAGCGCGACCTTGCCAAGGTCGAGGTCACGAGTTCGAGCCTCGTTACACGCTCCAAATCAAGCCTCAAAGTTCATTTGCAATACTTGTTGTGATGTAATAGTGGCCAAGTCCTCTGATTTA
>JBLHHD010000073.1:0-9109 GCA_047614605.1 Alteromonadaceae bacterium | reverse complement strand
CGCATAGTGCTGTTTGTGTAATCGACCATAGGAATCAAATTCGCTAAAGGCATGGTACTCGCCATTTAACGGGTCCATCAGGTTGTTGATGGTTTGAGTGGTATGACTGGCTCGTCCAACACTGTCGTAGGCTATTTTACTTCGTTGGTTAAAATCTGTTGCTGTACAAGCTTTGTTGCTTTTGCTATCAAAGTATTTTGTTTCAATCAATTTTCCATTGGCATTAGCATCTGCTGCGGTGCCATAAATCCAGCATTGGGTGAAATCAAAAGACGATACCCGGTTTTTTCGTCCTGAACTGTCAAATTCAGTTGTAGTCGCATCAGTATTGGCACTTTGTTGCCATACCTGTTTGCCAAAGTCATTGTAACGGAACTGCCAGGTGCCTTTGTCAATGTCGGTTGTAGCTGTTTTTTGACCATAGCTGTTAAAGGTATTAGACACTTGCAAAATGTCGGTGCCATCACTGGATTTACTCGCTGTCAGCATATTGCCATAAGCATTATAGGTGTAAGTGAGTATGCCGCCTATTGAGTCGTTAACACTAACAAGCTGGCCCAGGAGGTTTGCTGTTTCGGTGCTGGTATTACCTTTTGGATCAGTCTTTATCGTTACCAACCCTGCTAATGTGACAGTAGCACTATTACCATTAGCTTGGGTTACGCGGGTAACTCGCCCGTAGTTGTCATAGCTATTAAGGGTATAATCATAACCACGGTTACCTGTAGTAGTTGGTAAATAGGCTTTAAGCAAACGACCCTGATTGTCATAATCTTTAAAGCTGTAGCTGTAGGAGCCATTGTTAAAATGTTGTACTCGCGCTTCTACTTCGCGGCCAAAACTATCAATGACTACTCGTTTGGTCGGTGTTCCAGCCTGTCTGGTTTCAACATAGTATTTACCGTTCGTACCACAGCTACTGCAATAAGCTGTTTGTGTTGTTTTAACTGGGCTAAACGGTGATTCGGTGGCAATGGTTTTGCCCCAAGTATCAATGTGATTGATTACTGTCAGTCCATTTACATCGGTTGCCGAGGTTTTGGTGATTAAGCCTGTGACCGTGCCAGTTGCGCTAATGCCGTTGTATGCAAGTGTTGTTGTATGACCCAGGTTATTGGTGGTGCTGGCAACACTGCGACCATCAGCACTGAAAGTGCTCGATGAAGTTATAGTAGTTACACTGCTATCACCATCGTTTATTTTACCTGACTTGCTGACTCTGGCTTTATGACCAAATACGTTATAACAGGTTGTAGTGGTTAAGCCGTTGACGGATGAACTTTGCAGCATTCCTTGGGGTTGAGTAACACCATCGCAAATACTGCCTGAGGCATAATAGCCGAAAGTAGATGTACGGTTGATAGCAGGTTGACTACCCTGTACTTTTGTTACGGTGCTGCTAAGCAATCGGCCTTTTTGCTGCTCATACGAGTTAGCAGTACCAAAGTTATTGCTGCTCGTGGTGGTGTGCAGCAGCGTATAACCATCGTTGATAGTGACGGTGTTACCAGTTAGGTTACCCCAGCCATCGTAGCTGTTACTGGTTACGGTGCGAGCAAGGGTATGGTAGCTTCCATCTGTGCCAATTTGATATTGCTTATCTTCAACAGAGCTGATGTAGGGGAAGGTGCCACCATTGCTTGTTGTAGCAATTTGGCTCAAACTGTTTGTTGCTGAGCTAATAACAAGACCCGCAGCAGTTTGTTGAGTCGTTAACGGCATACCCACATAAGGATATTCTTGAGAATAGGTTGTATTGGTTTGTACGCCACTTTGCGCATCGGTGGTATTGAGCTGTTTAAAGCCCAGTGAACCCAAGCCTTTACGGTGCAGCAACATGCCGCCATAGCGGTAATCGACGGCAACTCGGCTGTTGATATTACTGTCACTTTCTACCTTTTTCACCACTGTCATTGCACTGACAGGCGATAACGTATCAGCAATCACATTATTCGATAGTCCGGCAATCTTCACTGTATCATTGAGCAGCGTTTCGTAAGTCACCGTGGTGCTCACACCCCAACCATTGGTAAAGTCAGTGATCACGTTGTCGATAATACCTCGTCTGTCGGCATACTGAACCTGCCAGCCATTGTCGTTATCTGAGGTCACTAAATCTACTTTGCCATCGCCATCAACATCACCAAACAGGATAGAATCATCAACATCTCGCGCCAGAGTACCGCGCTTTTCCCAGGTGATCACTTCTGAGCTGGTTGATGGGCGAGATAACAAAATGTCCCATGAGGTTTTTGAGGTGGGTTTGAGAATATCAGCCCGACCATCGCTGTTTAAATCGATGAAAAAGATTTCATGCTTGGCATCATCCGGGCTGGTGTGGGTAGTTTGATGCTCAGCGCCAAACCCTTTACCGTTGGATAATCGATAGTACCAAGTGTCGTTGCTGTCTTTATGATAAACCACATCGGTCAGGCCATCACCATTAAAATCTGTGGCTCTTAGGTCTTCGCCATCATAATCAATGGTCGCGAATTCAGTTAGTTGCGGTGCAGCCAAGGTGCCGCTGCTGACTAATAACCGCCAGCCGTAACTTCTCTCCGGCACCCATTTTCCACCGTTACCGGTACACTGTTCATAGTTGTTACCCGCAGTCTCCGGATCACAATACCAGTTCGCTGAGGTCATGCGACTTAATAAATCAGTACGACCATCACCATCACCATCAATCGCCGCTGAGTTTTTCATTGATGGACTGTTGGTGACTGAAAAATTATCAAAATGAAGCTCGGTATCGCCACTATTAAACGCGGTTAACACCACGGCACCACTAAACTGTCCATTACCTTGGTTACGATACATAGCAAGTTGAGCGCCAGATTTGTACATAATGTCTTGCAGACCATCACCATCAATATCCATGATTTGTGCAGCCCCGGCCAAACCAATCGCCGTACGGCCCAAATCAACGGGCTGAAAACTGCCATTGTTAAAGCTCAATACTGTCCAGTTTCCATTCGTGCCACCCGGATTACCGTTAGCCACTAACAGTTCTTGTTTACCGTCACCATCGTAATCAATCGTGCGGGCATAAGAACGGTCTGCGTCACTTGAACCAATCGACGATAAAAATTGTGGCGTGTTGTCGAAACTCGGACCGTAAACCGCATACCAACCATCGTCTTCATAAACAATGTCGCTATAACCATCAGCATTAATATCAATCGTTCGAGCAAACTGGCGACCCTTTGAGCTAGTGGTTAAGCCTGTGCTGGCCGCAAACGGCGTGAAGTTACTGCCAGCCGTCGGTGGGCGTTCCCAGGTAAAACTAAGCGGGGATAAACAATGGCTGTTTTGCGCCAAACATTCCCTCACCGACTCAAGGTAAGTGCGTTCTTCGATGATATTGCTGCTGTCGTAATTCAACTCATAATAGCGATAACTACTGTCATCTACGGTGATGCTGATACTGTCAAGCAACTGATCCATAACAACCATGCTGCCGCCACTGTAACCAACACGCGGCTTTGGATCGTCGATGTAATTAAACGTGACTTTATTGAAATAACGTGATGTGCTAACGCCTTCATTTTTACCATATTCGAGGCTTGTCAAGGCATGAACACCAGTGGCGGTCTCTTCGTTATAGTGATACAAAATCGCATTACCACTGACATCAACCAACTTTTTCAACGCCCAGTATTTAGCCATCGCATTGTTGCCACCCACTGTATTGGGCTCAACAAACGCATCACCTGCATCATTGGCATCGGTGGTTTGACCATAGTAATAGGTATCGCCAGATTTAGTCTCGACGGTAAAATAATTTGGACCTGAATCGGCGGCATTACCATGGGCAGTGATAATGGAAAAGCCGTCGATAGCGGTATAATAAGTTGAACCCGCCGCGCCATAACTGCCCGCTTTAAGCACCAACTGCTGAGAATTCAAACAGAACAAATCAGTGTCATCATACCCAATGCCGCTAATGTCACCGTTATGGAACATGTTCGCCGGACAGCGGCTAATAGCACCGCCAACAGCTAATGACCAACCACGGCCCATATTGCTGTCGCCGCCTTGGCTGGAATAATTCAACGATACCTGTGGTTTCACACCAGCGACACCCGCAGGTAAGTTAAGTGGCACAGAATACGTCGCCGCACCGGATTCGCTGACCCTGAACTGGCCTGCGGTAAAACCAACATCGCCGCTAAGTCCGGTTAAATCAACGCTACTACTGACGGCTGCACTTGGTGTGAAGGTCGACAACGTAAAGGCGGCTGATACTTTGTCGCCAACCTTATAACGGTAACGTCCGGCAGGCTTGGCACTATAATCTTTATAAGTAGCGTTGTTAACAGTGAGCGGGCTGCCCCACACGCCATTAAATTCTTCAACCACGTCAACACTGGTGGCAGCCGAATTAAGCAACCAGTTAACCCGGAAACTGCCATCTTGGGCATTTAAGTTAGCGATATCAACCGCCGAAATAGGCGGACGTTCTATGACTGTCAGGGCAAAAGTTTGTTGATCCGCATCTTTGAGGTCAGTGACTTTCAATGTCACGAAGTTATCGCCAATATCCGCATCAATCGGCGTCCAACTAACTAATCCGCTAGTATTAACGGTCATGCCCGCTGGTGCTGAGGTTAATTCATAGGTGAAGGTGCTGCTATCTGTATCTTCAATCGTCACCTGATAGCTAAATTCACTGCCGCTGACGATGGTACTCTGCGCAGGCGACGAAGTGATTTGTGGCGGCAGGTTAACCACAGTAAAGTTATTAATGGCAATATCGCTGTCAATCAAATCACTGCGGGTAGCTCTGGCACAGATTCTGGCGGAATCAGCGAGGGTCAACGACCCGGTATAACGTTTCCATTGATAAACCGCAACCGTATCGCAGCTGCCAGCAACAGGCACCACCGCATACTCAAATTCTGCCGATGTGGAGCTTGAGCTAAAGCCAATTTCAGTAATGTGATAAATGTCGCCGCTCGCCGGGCTTATCACTGGCATCGCCGCTTTGTTTTTAACTGTGCCGCATTTTTGCGAGGTTGAATAACTGCTGGCATCATTAGGGAAGTAAGCTTTAACGGTATAACAATATTGGTTGCCCAACGCAGGTGCTGGCTGTGGTGAAGCCACCAATCCTTGCAAGGTTTTATTGAAAAAAGAGGGCGGCCCTCCGTGGATCAAGGTGCCAGAGATATCAGTCATTTCATAGCTGGCCACACCGGTGGTTTGTGGTGCACACCAAGACACCGGAATAGTTTCGCCCGGCCCAATAGAAGAAGGTACATTTAGACACGCTGGCTTCTTATACTTTGCCAGCGTACTACTGCTAATGCCCGCGACAGAATCAAAATATAAGCGTTGATAGTTACCGCAATAACCATTGCTTTTACAGGCGCTGACCCGATAAGCCTCAAAGGCATTGGTACTAAAGTGCTGTTGATGGTGGGGGATTGTACCGACATAAACAGGCGACCAGTTACCGCTGCCCGGTATGATTTCGTGATCGAGCTGATAATAACTAGCCCCTGCGACCGCACCCCAACTAATTGAATAACCAGTAAGTAAGGTTGGTACGCGGGTAGTGTATATGACCTTACCCGAATGAATATCGGCATCGCCGACTTCACCGACTAGGGTAATATTAGCCGGAGCAGGCAGTATCGGCTCGCCGCCAACCTTGACGCAATGGGGGTTTGGTGCATCGGGAATGACATATTGACCGGCACCGGTGCTGTAAACCGCTCTGACTTTATAACAATACTGACGGCCCGAGGCCAATTGGCTGCTCGTGCTATTATTGCGCTCAAACTCAAGCGCTTGATTAGCTGGGATTGTGCCAATAATGCCACCTAATTCACCCGCCACTTCATAGTGGGTCAAACCTGCCGTAACATCCGGCGTGCCCCATCGTAAATGAAAGGCGACACCAGAGGTGGCAAATTCAGGGATGATCAAGTTTTTCGGCTGTCGGGTAGGGTCCGGCGTAATGGTAACAACTTTTTCTACACTGGCGCTGGCTAGGCCACAAAAACCATAACCACTACAGGCATAAACGACAAATTTATAAGTGCCTGCCGACAATCCTAAGTTAAAACTAGTGCTCTTGGCGTGGAGGTTGTTTACTTCACCATAGAGGCGATTAAAGGTCGGCGATTCGCCTCGGTCTGGAATTTTAGATACTACGTAATGCGTGGCACCACGAACAGGTTTCCATGCTAATCTCACGTTATTAGCACTCATTACATTAGCACTAGGCGTTATGATGTTATTGCTGTTCAATCGGTTTTTACTGCTGATTTTACTGTTGGCGACGGTTTCTCCCGACGGGTCATCATGACCGGTGACATAACTGTAGCCGTAACCATACTCATACGGATTATCATTTTGTGCAGACAACCCTGACACTTTCGCTGAAGCTGATGTCTCGGTGGTCAGCGTAAAATCTTGTGGTATCGCCTCTTGCAGTTCAGTATTACTGACGAAATAAGATAAAGCGCCAATTTCTGTACAAATGGTTGACTGACAACTTAACAGGCGATAATTTTGATGCCCAGCCAAGTCGTAAGTCGCCAAGTCATGAGTGATATTGAATGAATTATTAGTGATCTCGGCAACGGTTTGCCAGATAGTTTGAATTTCATCGGCAGTAGCAGAGGTTTCGGGATCAGCGGCTAAACGGTCAATTTTGTAACTGGTCGCGCCACTTTGATTATTCCAAGACAGGGTATACTGACCGGGCGCGACTTTAGTCGCTTTAAAATTGTATTGAGGGATGAATATTGTTATTTCGCCACTTTTGATGGGGATCCAGCTTTCGGCATGGACACCCGAGACGACGGCAAAAGTGGCCAACATCAAGGCGATAAAAAATGACTTGTTATACAAACGCTTACACATAATATGCAGACCCTTTAAACCCTATAAAATTAACAATGACAATACGCATTGTTGTTTAATTCCCATTACAGTCACGCAGCCGGTGACGACTTACCCGTAGGTTTTTGTCCGCTAGATTAAGCTTTGCCTCAACACCTTTAGGTAATGAGTATCAGAACAAAGCAAAATCGGGCGCAATTATAGTGTGTAATTCAAGCGGCGTCTAGAGTTAAGTAACTTTTAGTTAACATCTGGAGCGAGTTAAAGAGAGGTGATGCTTGAGGGGCCAATGCGGCTTCCCCTGCAGGTGATCTGAGTTGATCTGAGTTGAGGTTATTTGCGCATCAATTGCTTGATGTATTTAACGGGGGCGTTGCCGTAACTTAAAAACGCTTCATGGAAGGCTTTGAGGTTAAAATCGTTGCCCGCTTTGGCTTTCATTTCTTCTCTAAAGTCATAAATCTCGCGGTAGCCGCTGTAATAGCTGGTTAACTGTACCTGACTGAGCGTGACCCGACGCCATTTACCTTGCGCTTCGGCTTTTTCCTGAAAGGCTTTGTTCATCAATAAATCCAGGGCCTGAACTTTGGTCATGCCATCAACGTGAACCCCATAATCAAGCACGGTATTGGCAATGACTCGCAGGTTCCATTTGTAATACATTAACCATAACTCGGGTTCAAAATCGCCATAGCCTTCTTCGAGCATCATTCGTTCACTATAAACCGCCCAGCCTTCGGTCATGGCACCGTTACTTAGTATGGTTTTAAGCAATGACGGGGACTTATTGGCATACATCTTTTGGGTATAGTGGCCAGGAATAGCTTCGTGAATATTGAGTATTTGCAGTACCCACTGATTATATTCGCGTAGGTAACTTTCGCCTTGTTCTTCGCTCATATTATCCAGTGGAGTGACGTTGTAATAGGTGTTTGCTTTATTGTCATACGGCCCCGGGGCACTGATAGATGCACCGGCTAAGCCGCGCATATAAAGTGGTGTTTCACGGACTACCAGCGGTTTTTCGGGGTCGAGGGTGACTAAATCTTTTTGCTTGATAAAAGCTTCGAGCGTTGGGATTTGGCGGCGAATTTCATCAATAAAATTTTCCCGTTTAACGTGGTTGACCGAAAGGTGTTTAATTAGCTGTGCCGTCGCCTCACTGTTTTTAGCGGGTTTGGCAATATCGGCAAAGTATTTGGGCCATAGTTGATGGGTGATCACTGTCATTTTTTGATTAACGGCTTGCATATCCCCAAGGGCCTTTTGATAGATTTGCTTAGCTGTGTATTGTGACTGAATACTGATGGCAAATTTTTGCTCGTAAAGGGTTTCGCCCAATCGGAATGAGCGGGCATTTCCATCGGCTTTTAGTTGAACAAGACGTTGCTCTAAAAAATCCACATAGTCACTAATGGCGGCTTTGGCCGCGGCTACTCTTTGTTTAAATAAGGCTTTTTGTGCAGCGCTTAAACCCGAATCGGCAACTTTTTTAAGTAACTCATCATCAAAAACGATTAAGCCACCGTTATTTCTTAATATGGCTAGCTCAGTATGCTCGATTGTTGGAATGGTGATGTTGGCTTTGGCTGCTTGGTAATACTGAGGGACTTGTTCGGCCCGCTTAAGAAAGGTGACCAGCCGGTTGTCGAGGGTGTCGTAGTTGCCATTGATGATTTTGGCAAAACTGCCGGCAATGTTGTAATGCGACGGATTCCATTGATCGCCTTTTTCTTCAAGCTCTAGCCATTGTTCTGTATCGAGGAGATTTTCAATCAGGTGGTAGTCGATTTTCTGGCCGTCATTTAATTGTTCGAAAGGTTGTTGAGCCAGTGCCGCCCGTTGCTTGACGATAAAGGCCAGTCGCTGTTTGCGACTAGCTTCATTGGGTATAACCAGAATGTGATCGTATTTATGGTAACCGGACCACATCGCCCAAACCGGCATTTCTCGCCATAAGTCTTCAATAAACTGCTCGGTAAAGCGGGCAAACTGTGGGTTTACCACTTGAGAGTCAACGGCTTGTGTGGTTGCTGGGCTGGTATTGGTCTGAGTCGTATGGCTGGAGCAACCGCTGATACCAGCGGTGGCACTGAGTATGAGTAATAACGAAGCCTGAAGATTTTTCATTGTTTTGTCCGCTGCTTTGAAAGTGGCAATATGTTAACTGTAAATGCAGGGCAGTGGTAGTGCCAGTGCCATTAGGCGGTGTCATTGTATTGCTGGCTAGAAAAGGTTGGCTAGAAAAGGTTGG
>JBLHHD010000072.1:0-9170 GCA_047614605.1 Alteromonadaceae bacterium | reverse complement strand
TTACGGCTGCTACTGGAGTTAACGGTACTGCCACCATTGAACCAGATTTTAGGATAAACCTCGTCCCTGATAGTAATTTCAATGGTATTGCCAGTATCAACTACACCATCCAAGACAGCACCGGACTTACCGGCTCATCAACGGTAAGCATAACGGTTGATCCTATTAATGACGCGCCTGTCGCGATTAATGACTCGGTAAATGCCACCGAAGATATCCTGACCAACATCAATGTATTAGATAACGACAGCGATATCGACGGCGATACCCTGACTGTTGACAATACACCACTGACCGTCAATAATGGTGTCGTCACCATAGGGCCAGATAAAACCCTTAACTACACGCCAAACACTAACTTCTTCGGTTCTGATACTATCACCTATCAAATCAGTGATGGTCAGGGCGGTATCGCCTCGGCTACGGTTAACCTTAATGTCATTGCGGTTAATGACAACCCAATTGCCCAAAACGATAGCGCATCCACCGATGAAGACGTACCTATCAACACCATTAACGTACTCAACAACGACAGCGACCCCGAAGGCACCCTGCTAAATATCACCTCTGCTTCGGCATTAAACGGCAGCTCAAGTGTTATTAGCGGGCCAGCTATTGACTATACTCCCAATGCCAATTTCTTTGGCACAGATACTATCACCTATAACATTAACGACGGCACAGGAGGTACGGCAACCGCACAGGTAATCGTTACCGTTAATCCAATTAATGATAATCCAGTGGCGTTGCCCGACAGCGCCATTGTCATTGAAGATACTCTAACCAATATTGTCGTACTAACCAATGACAGTGATATAGAAAACAACCCGCTGACGGTTAATTCGCCCACGGCCAGTCATGGTACCGTAGTCGTCAACGCCAGCACGACAATTGACTACACTCCAGGCAGCAACTATTTTGGCAGCGACACTATCACTTACCAAATCAGCGATGGTCAAGGTGGTAGTGCAGCATCATCGGTAGATGTAACCGTTACCGGTGTTGACGATCTACCCATTGCGGTTATGGATACCATCAGTGTCGATGAAGACATGCCAATCAATATTGATATTTTAGCTAACGACAGTGAACCCGATGGTCAAGTGCTCATCGTTGGCGTTTCCCCAACCGCCAGCAATGGGGCCTTGACCGTTAAACCGGATAAAACCCTTGACTACGTACCTAATGTTAACTTTAACGGCTCAGATACCATTCATTATGATATCAGCGATGGTACCACCGTGGTGATGAGTACAGTTGATGTCACCGTTAACCCAATTAACGACGCGCCGGTAATTAATGATGTCAACACCTCTATCGCAGAGAACACCGCCAACACCACACCGGTAATAACCCATACCGGAACGGACGTAGATACCGGGCAGGCCCTCACCTATAGCATAGTCACCAACAGTGCCAATATATTTGGTATCAACAGCACCAGCGGCGAACTGAATATTAGCGATAATAGCAGCCTTAACTTCGAAACTACGGTACAACACCTAGTGACTGTTAAAGCCCAGGACGATGGTCCTGGGCTGTTCAGCGATACTGCGGTTATTACGGTTGATGTCACCAACGTCGTAGAAAACGTTACCCCAACCATTGACACCTTATTTGGCATCAATGGTACCGCTGCCTCCAATTCGTTTACCACAGAGAGTTTTGACTTACCGGGTGGCTCCGTAATAGATAGCGCTGGCAAACTAGTTGTGGTCGGTAAGAATCAATTTGGTGCCCTAACCATTACTCGCTTTAATACCGATGGCACGTTAGACCGTGCCTTTGGCTTCAATGGGGTGGCCAATAAAGACTTGACTCTCTCTCTCGAATTCACCGGTGAAGCCCCTGTGGTCGCTATCGACCCAGCCAACAACATAGTCGTTGCAGGAACTCATATCAGCGGTTCATCACCTTTTGTCTTTGCCGCCCGATTTACCTCAGCAGGTCTAGTAGACAACACCTTTAATAGCGGTGGAACCCCTGGGTATCATATTTATGCCGAAAGCGTACCTTTGATCGCTGAAGATATGAAGATCCATTCTAGTGGAGCCATCATTATCGCTGCCAGCGATCCATCAGCGGGTGGTTTCAGAGTCGTTAAATTCAGTGCCGATGGTAGCACCCACATTGATAGTGTCGCTAGTTTCTTTGGAGGCCCCGATAAGGCAACCGCTTTAAACTTACAAAGTGATGGCAAAGCGGTTGTCAGTGGTTACGTATTTAACTGTCCGAGTCTGAATGACTTTGGTGTTGCCCGCTTTGACGTGTCCTCAACGCCTTTTCTTGATACCAGTTATGCTAATAGTGGCACCGCAAGTTTTGATTTTGGTAATTCTACAGACGATATGTCATATGATGCCTACATAACCGGCAGTGATGAGTTAATTCTCGCAGGCTCAACAGTCAACTCACCAAATACAACCAAAGATTTTGCCGCCCTCAAAATAGACGCCAACGGCACATTAATAAGCGCCTTTGGCAGTAGTGGCTTGATCATAGAGGATATTGATGGGGATGGTACCAGTAACACTAGTCAGTCAGTAGCCAAGAGTGTAACGTCCGACAGCAATGGCAACCTGTACTTTGCCATTAATAACGGATTATTCAATTATAATAATATCGTATACAGCACGACTCCACTGGGCGCTGTCCAAAGTGATTATGGCGCCAATGGACAAGCCGTTTTTGATCATGGCATTGCTGAAAACGAAGCAATTGATTTGTTAATTGACTCCAGTAACCGGGCAATATTACTCACTACTACAACGCCTATTGTTGAATCCGACTTAGCCGTAGCCCGATTTAATACCGATGGTGTGCTTGATAATGCATTCAGTGCCGATGGCTTTAATACTCTTGACCCAACGTTCAATATTGATAGTTTAAGTGAACTGATTGAACTGACTGTGGCACCACACACTGGCAAATTTGTCGCGGTGGGTACTGCGGGTAGTAACAGAATAATGATAGTCGCCCGTTACAATTCCAATGGCTCGATTGACGAAACTTTTGGCCTTAATGGTTATTTCTCTCATACTAGCGTAGAATCGACAATCACTGGTAGGGATGTTGTTGAACTTAATGATGGACGGTTAATCGCTGTTGGCACCTTTGACAATAAAGGGCTGGTGGTAATGATTAAAACTGACGGTACCCTGGACAGCTCTTTTGCCACTGGCGGGCAAAAACAAATAACCAGTGCCGCAGCGGGTTTATCCCTTAATGCAGTAGCCGTTGACAAGGCCAATCAAATTATTGTGGCCGGAACCGATGGTACAGCTGCCAGTGATGTTTATATGGCAAAATTGTCATTCACTGGCGTTTTTGACGGCAGTTTTGGCAGCGGTGGTGAAGCTAAATTCGACCTTGGTGTTGTCGCAACCATTGAAGATATCGCCATTAGTAGTAGTGATTCCATTATCGGAGTTGGTAAAAAGGGGACCGATGGTCTGATCATAAAGGTACTGAATAACGGTGTACTGGATACTGCTGGTTTTGCCCCATCAGATGGTTATGTTTCACTGGATTTAGACCCGATTGCCAGCGTTAATGTCGATACACTGGTACGGGTAAAAATAAAGTCAGATAATAAAATTGTCGCCGCTGGCTATTCCGCCGGCGCTCAGCCAACCAATATTGTCATACAACTCAACCCAGATGGCTCAGTGGATGCCACCTTTGATGCTGATGGTATAGTCTCTCATAACTACGGTTCAGGTGGAGCCAAAACCTTTGGCTTAGCTTTGGATGCCAATCAAAACATTCTCACTACCGGATTTAATTACAACGGGACTACTGACGATATTTTCGTTGCAAAAACGACCGCTACAGGCACCAAAGACAACTTATTTAATGGTGCTGCAGGGGGGATTTTATTTGATTACACAGGGACGGAAGCTGCAACAGCCATATTAGTACGCCCCGATGGCACTTTAGTCATTGCCGGTGCAAATACCCTTAACCTGTTTCCGACTAACTTCTTCTTTATCCAAAAATTGAAGTTAATTGAACCATAAATAAACAGCAGAGGAAATTAAATGATAATGGCGAGCGGTTTTAATGGTGCTAAACGGTAATACCTGAGATGATACCCGAAAAAATATAACTCCATTAATTTGGTGATAAATAAAATGAAAATAACCTTTTATGGTGTCAGAGGATCCTGTCCTGCGCCAGGTAAAGACACTGTAAAGTACGGCGGTAATACTGCCTGTGTATTAGTTACCAGTGATGACGGCAAAAAGTTAATCCTTGATGCCGGTACTGGTTTGCGCCTGTTAGGCAGTGAAATAAAACACCAGGAGCCACACATCCATTTGTTGCTGACCCATAACCATTGGGATCACATTCAGGGATTTCCGTTTTTCACTCCAGCTTACCTGCGCGAACACACCATCCATATTTATCCGGGAAATACCGATATTAATCATGATGATGCCATACTCGAACAGATGAGCAAAACTTTTTTTCCGGTTCATCACAACGAACTCAAAGCCACCATCATCCTCGAAGCTCAGCCCCAACAGCACCAGAAAATCAACGGTTTTGACATCAGTCGCTTTGCTCTTAATCACCCCGGTGGTGGCAGTGGCTATATTGTCGAGTGTGACAATAAAAAACTGGCGTATCTTACCGATACCGAACTCAATACTCCCCATTTGATAAAAACCACTACCGAGCAATGGATTGATATTCTTGACGGTGTCGACCTGTTAATCCATGATGCCCAATTTACCGACAAAGAAATGCCACTCAAATCTGGCTGGGGACATTCATTAACCCAAGAAGCTATAGGGCTTGCAAAAGCAGCCAAAGTTAAACGACTCGCCTTATACAGCCACGATCCATGCCGTACAGACGATGAAATTGATCGCACCATTAACCAAATCAAAGCCCAATCCTTACCGTTTGAAGTGCTCGCGGCAATGGAAGGGCAAACACTAACAGTATAATATGTCGCGCTTAACGTCTTATCTGAAAAAGAAACGCTCGCCCATTTTAACGGGCTTTACAGTGACCCTGCTAGTTGTGCTGCTGCAATACTTTGGTGGTGAAAATTCAGCGATTATACAGCGAATTAACGGCCTCATTTATGACCTGCGACTGACCACCATGATGGAGCCCCGCAACACCGATACCAATATCATCATTTTGGACATCGACGAAAAAAGCCTTGAAGCCGAAGGCCGTTTCCCCTGGAGCCGGGTCAAAATTGCCAAGATTATCGAAAAACTAGCCGATGCTGGCGCGGTGGTGGTGGCTTTTGATGTCATGTTTGCCGAGGCTGAGCGTAACCCGGTTAACAGCGTGATCAATTTACTCAAAGATAAACCCGATAGCCAGTCACTTATTGACCAAATCAGGCCATTAAGTGCCACCGCCGATGCGGATGCCATTATGGCAAGAAACCTGCAACTGACCGATGTTGTGCTAGGTATGGCTTTTCAGGACGACCCGTTGGTACAGGTGGGTGAAATGCCGCCCAGTGTGATCACCTTTGACACCGACGATATCAGTAAAGTCCACAGTCATTCCTTTTCGGGGCATACCAGCAACATCAAAATTTTGCAGGACAACTCACCGGGCACCGGCTTTATCAACTCCACCCCAGATAAAGACAATTTTATTCGTATCACCTCATTAATTGCCCAGTACAACGGGATTTTTTACCCATCACTGGCCCTAGAGGCAGCCAAGCTTTATACCCTGGCTGACGAAATAAAGGTGATCACCGCTGACCTTAATAGCTCACGTAGCATCGTGGGCATAAAACTGGGGCGAAAAACCATTCCCACCGACGAATATGGCCGGGTGCTTATTCCCTTCAAAGGCCCCGCCCGTAGTTACCCGTATGTTTCGGCCACCGACCTTTTACACGACAACATTGACCCAGCTACCTTTGAAAGTGCGATCGTCTTTGTCGGCACCTCTGCCATTGGTCATGCAGATTTACGGGCAACCCCGGTTGGCGTTCAATATCCGGGGGTCGAAATTCATGCCAATGTTATCGACGGTCTATTACACCCCGAATACATTCCCAGTGTGCCAGACTGGTGGGAAGCCGGTATTTTAGCACTGCTGCTGCTACTGGGTATTACGTTAGCCCTAACCTTGCCGACACTCGGTCCGTTAACCATTGGTATTAGTGGTATATTAATTATCAGCGGCCTGATTGGACTGGACTTTTGGTCCTGGCTGGTGCAAAAAATCAGCTTACCGATGGCCACCACCTTATTACTGGCCCTGTCATTAACCATCACCAATATCGCCATCGGCTACTTTTCAGAAGCCGGTAGACGTAAACAAATCAAAGGTATTTTTGATCAATACGTGCCCCCTGCCCACATTGATCAAATGTTAGAGCACCCAGAATCCGTTAACCTGTCGGGCGAACGTAAAGAAATGAGTGTACTGTTTTCTGATATTCGCAGTTTCACCACCATCTCAGAAAAGCTCACCGCCACCGAATTAGCCACCTTATTAAACCGCTATTTTTCACCGATCACCAAATCGATTTTTGAACATAAAGGTACCATTGACAAATATGTCGGCGACATGGTAATGGCCTTTTGGAATGCACCGCTTAATGACCCAAACCATGTAGAAAATGCGATTAACTGTGCCTTTGACATGTTAAAGATCACCGATGAATTAACCGCCGAATTTGAAAAAGAAGGGTTTCCACAAATCAAGGTTGGGGTGGGCATTAATACCGGCGAAATGAATGTCGGTGACATGGGATCGGTTTACCGCCGGGCCTATACGGTGCTCGGTGATGCAGTAAACTTAGGTTCGCGACTCGAAAGTCTGACCAAATTTTATGGGGTTGATTTACTGGTCAGTGAAACCTGTGTCGCCCAGTGCCCCAACATGACGTTCAGACTCATTGACAAAGTTCGGGTAAAAGGCAAAAATACGGCAGTATCTATTTATGAACCTATACACCCTGACCAGGCCAGCAAACCACAAACGCTGGTAGAGCTAGAAGCGTATCTGGATGCCTATAAAACCTATGTCAGTCAACATTGGCCCTTAGCCAAAGAAAAGTTTACTTCCCTAATGTGCAAAAACCCCAATAGGCAGGTATACTCAGTATACTTGGACAGAATTGATATTTTGCAGCACGAGACCCTTGCCAATGATTGGGACGGATCATTTACCCATACGAGCAAATAATGAAAACCGAGCAATCAGCACAAAACGCAGTCATCAAAGAAAATCCCCTTGAGCATTTGATAGCCATTGGCATCGAATTGTCCAGTGAAAAAAACACCACCAAAATTTTAGAGCATATACTGCTCAGTGCCAAATCCATTACCAACGCTGATGGTGGCACCATTTATTCGATCACTAAAGAGCGCACCCTAAAGTTTGAAACCCTGCTCAACGATACCCTCGGTATGTATCTCGGCGGTACTACTGGCAAACCCATCCCTTTTCCCACTATCCCTATTCATATTGACGGCCAGCCCAATAGTAAAGCCCTGGTTGCTCTGGCTGCGGCCACTAACACAGTGGTTAACATTGAAGACGCCTACAAGGTCGAAGAATACGATATGACCGGTGCTCGTAATATGGATGAAAAGATCGGTTATCGAACAAAGTCAGTACTGACCATCCCAATGACCAATCACGAAGGTGAATTAAACGGGGTAATGCAGTTAATCAACGCCCGAGACAGCAACGGTAGCGTGATCACCTTCAGTAAAGAAAAAGAAAACCTGATTCGAACTTTGGCCTCATTGGCAGCCGTTTCGCTGACTAACCGCCAGCTAATCGACGGAATGGAAGAGTTATTTAAATCCATTACCCGCCTGATAGCCAAAGCCATCGATGAAAAATCCCCCTACACCGGTGGACATTGCCGCCGCGTACCCGAACTAACCCTGATGATTGCCGATGCGGTTCACGAAACCGACAATGGTCCTTTGGCTGATTTTACCATGACCCCTGAGGACCGTTATGAGTTAAGTATCGCAGGCTGGTTACATGATTGCGGTAAAATTGCCATCCCTGAAGCGGTGATGGACAAAGCCACCAAACTCGAAATGCTATTTGACCGGATTGAACTGGTTGATTGCCGTATCGAATTGGCAAAACGAGACCTAAAAATTGCTACTCAACAACAAATCATCGACGCCTTAAAAAGTGGTGCTCACGCTGATGTAACTCAGCTGGAGCAACACTATGAACAACAATGTAGTGAGTTGGATGACGACCGCGAGTTTTTGCGCAACGCCAATATTGGTGGCGAATATATGCCACCAGAGGCACAGCAACGGGTAGCCGATATTGGCAAGCGATATGATGTCACCATCGCAGGAGAAGCTCAGCCATTGCTATCTGAGGGTGAGGTATACAACCTTCAGATTGCTCGGGGAACTTTAACCGAAGAAGAGCGTTTGATCATCAACCATCATATGGATATCACCATCGATATGCTCGAAGCCTTGCCCTTTCCTAAGCACCTGCAAAACGTCCCAGAATATGCCGGTGGTCACCACGAAAAAATGGATGGTACCGGTTACCCCAAAGGACTGACCCGGGATGAAATGTCAGTGCAAGCCCGTTTGATGGCGATTGCCGATATTTTTGAAGCCCTGACCGCCTCTGACAGACCCTACAAAAAAACCAAAAAAGTCAGTGAATGCCTGTTTATCATGGGGAAAATGAAATTAGGTCATCATATCGACCCAGAGTTATTTGATGTGTTTGTCGATAAAAAAGTCTACCAGCGTTTTGCCGACGAATTTCTCGACGAGTCGCAAATCGACGAAATCGATGTCAGCAAAATCCCCGGTTACGTGCCTTTTGAGGCAAGAGAATAACGTCAATCTTCCTACGAAGTACCATGTGTAGAGTGACAAGGCGAAGCGAGCTTGTCATAAGTACTGTTTAGTACCGGTAACGGACTCTCTCATACTAAAGCCCCACAATGACACCTGCCATACCAAACAAAAACCCTACTGAATGATTCGAGAAGGATCAGCGAAATAAATAAAAGTGAAACTCGTTTTTGTGTGATTAACCATCACCCTGTTAATAACTAGAGCGCCATATGGTTAGAAAATAGACTCACCAGAATGTCTAAAAATTGAGAATATTCTGGTTTAATGATAAACAAAAAGTGAATTCGCAACAAAAGGTTTTGTGGTAGTGTCAGCGAT
>JBLHHD010000071.1:0-9354 GCA_047614605.1 Alteromonadaceae bacterium | reverse complement strand
AAGATGCTTCAATTATCATGGCTGTTGATGCTATCGCCCATAAAGGCAAGCCTGGTGTTGGTGGCGGAACGACTACACCTGCTTTGGCCACTGGTCCTGGCGGCAACGAAAAAACGGGTATGTACTACTATGGTACTGACTTTCCCACTTTACCGGTAGGTGCTGATCGTTCAGGTACTTGTTATATGGAAAGTGACAATGTAAAAACTGTTGATATGGGTAACAGGACCCGTCGCGGTAACTTATTCCAGTTCACTTGTCCTGACAACTCTTATCAAGCCGTAATGGTGCTTATTCACCGTTAAATGATGCCCATGCCTTTGGTAACGTTATCTTCAATATGGCTGGTGAAGCGGCTGAAAACTACATGAACGGTGCAAATGATTGGATGGCTGGTGAGCAAATCTTCAAATCTACTGGTGCCTGACGTTATATGGACCAACCTTCAAAAGATGGTAGTTCAATTGACCACGCATCACAAATGACCAGCAACCTTGACGTACATTACCGCTCAGGTGTTTATAACCGTGCCTTCTACCAACTATCGACTACTAATGGTTGGAGCGTTAAAGATGGATTTGCCGTTATGTTACGTGCCAATGACCTTTACTGGACATCAGGTTCAACTTTTAACGCCGGTGCTTGTGGTGTTGAATCAGCTGCCTCAGACCTGGGTATGGACGCAACTGACGTAACTGCAGCCTTGGGTGTAGTTGGTGTGCAGTGTAACTAAGTAGTTACTTACCATGGCTGATATAGTTTTATAGTCAGGTAAACGACTTATGAAAACCCCGCCTTGTGCGGGGTTTTTATTGCTTGGGGGGAAATATCAATTACATTAAAGGGCACCGATCAAACAGGGTAACACTTTGATGCGCATGGTAGGAGCGCCGTCTCGGCGCAAATGTTGACAAAATCAACACAATCGCTGCGTTTTCGACGAAGTTCGCGGCGCGGAGGTCGTTCCTACCATAAACAAAACTGTTACCCTAAATTGCGTGATATGGTCAGAGGCCATTAAAGTGTGCTGTTTTTGACGTGAAGTAAACATCTCCAACAAGTCACTATTTCAGTATGGCGACTGATTTTAATTCCATTAGGTCATTAATACAGCTATCAACGTACAAGTTCACTTTGCTGCCAGTATGAAAAGCTGATAAGAGTATTGACATCATTTCGTCTTTCATTGGGTGGGTTGGGGACAGTATATAGCGGGGGCCACAGCCATTGGCGCTATTCACAGCGACGGTCTCAACATCAATACCCTCTGCACCCCAGCCTGTAGCGATGTATCTTACCTCTTGATTATCATTAAATGCTCACACCAACAGCGCTGGCATTTAATGATAATAAACTCAAACTTGATAACACCATGGCTTTAAAAAATGGTTTCATAATGACGATTTCCTTTATTTATACTTTAATAGAACGGCGGATGGGCATTATAGGCATTTATAAGCGGTTTGTAACCCTGCGGCCTCCCGACCTGAAAATCAAAACCTCAAAGCCATTTCATAAAATGTTGCGCCGAGACATCAGACCGTTTCGGCATAATTCGCGGCCATTAGGCCACGCCTATAAAACGTTTAACACAACGCTTCAAAACGCTTCTTCAAACAACACAAACGTAAATCTGCGCAGGCTCCGGGTGAGAGTCGTTGTTCGGTGCTTTGCTCGGGGGTTCTATCGTGTAGCTCGGCATAACGTTCAACGACTTGCTGATAGGCGTCTCTGAATGGGACGCCTTTGGCGGCAAGCTCTACGGCAAAGTCGGTGGCATACATTGGGGTGTCAATAGCATCGTTTAGCTGCTGGGTTTTAAACTGGCTGCCTTTAACTACCTGGGGAAAGAGCATCATGGTTTGCAGGGCGGTTTTTACTGCTCTGAGTAACGGGCCCTTGCTGAGTTGCAGGTCTCTTTGGTAACCCGATGGTAGTGATAACAGGCTTTGTAGCTCTACCATAGCCCCTTGTACCGGGGAGTAACTGGCTCGCATCAGTTCGATTAAATCGGGGTTACGCTTGTTAGGCATGATGGAGCTGCCGGTCGTCATTTCGTCGGGTAAGCGGACAAAATCGAACTCTTGCGTGGTAAATAACGACAGATCCCAGCAATATCGTCTGATATCGAGTAAACATTGCGATAAGGCACCAAGCATCGCGATTTCAAATTTACCCCGGCTGTTTTGACAGTAAATTGGGTTAAGTTGCATTCTGGCGAATTCGAGTTCTTTGGTGGTTAAATCCCGGTCAAGGGGCAGGTTAACACCGTAACCAGCTGCGCTGCCAAGTGGGTTGGCGTCGATTAGTTTAAGGGTAGCGTTAAGGGTCATCAGATTGTCAATCATCGCCTCACCAAAACTGCCAAACCACATACCTGCGGACGAAGGTACGGCCCGTTGCATATGGGTGTAACCCGGCATAGTAACGGATTCGTTGGTTTTGGCTTGATCAAGGCAAGCGTTAACGGCTTCTTTGGTGTGGCTGATGGCGGTTTTTAGTGCATCTTTCATGAACAAACGGGTCGCCACTAAAATTTGGTCGTTACGCGAGCGTCCGGTATGGACTTTTTTGCCCAGTTCACCCAGTTTGTCAACCAGATAAAATTCAATCGCCGAATGGCAATCTTCAAAACGGTTATCAAGCACAAAGGTGCCGTTATTGATGGCTAATTGCAGCTCATCAAGCTGGCTGATGAGTTGTTGGGCTTCGTTTTGACCGAGTATTTTGATGCTCTGCAAACCCTTCACATGGGCTTTGCTGGCCTGAATGTCATATTTGATCAGCTGCTGATCTAAAATAACGTCGTCTCCCGCCATGAAGTCCATGATGGTGTCGTCAATGGTACTTTTGGCACTTTTTTGCCAAATAGGTGCTGCGCTCATGAGGTTTTCTCCTGTGCCTGTAAATCTGGGCCGGTAACTGCTGGGCCGGTAACTGCTGGGCCGGTAACTGTTGGGTCGGTAATAGTTAAGCTGGTCGTGGACGCTAAGCCCAGTGCCAGGTTGATGTTTTGTAGTGCCTGACTGGCGGCACCTTTGGTTAAGTTGTCAAGACAGCTGACGATGGTAGCCCGCTTTCCGTCACTGCTAACTGAAAAACCGCCAATTAAACAGTTAGGGGTGTTCACCACTTGTTTAACGGTTGGTATGGCTTGCTGGCACATTACCAGTGGATGGTCGGCATAAAAGCGGGCAAAATCATCCAGTAAAACATTGCTGGTTTGTGGCTCACTAAATTCGACTTGAATGGTCATGTTAATGCCCCGAAAAAACTCGGCAACATGTGGCGAAAAGCTGATACCTTGTTGCAAACGTGCGCTAACTTCTTTTTCGTGTAGGTGTTCAACCAAGCCATAACCTATCAGGTTATCACTCAGGTTTTTGGGGTCGTTATTGGCGCAAGGCGTGGTGCCAGCCCCGCTATAACCCGATACGCCAAAGCAGTTGGGTCGGCCAACCAATTTGGCTTTAATGGGGGCAAGTGCCAGTTGCATGGCTGTGGCATAACAACCCGGGTTACTGATTTTGGCCGGTTTGTTGGCTGTTGGGGCTAAATTATCGAGTTCTGGCAGTGAATAGACCCAATTGTCGTCGAAACGATAATCAGCAGACAAGTCGATGATGATCTGAGTTTGTTGTGCATCTTCCAGTGCCGCGACAAAAGGTGCCGCCAGTCCGTTAGGTAGTGCCAGCACGACAATATCGGTTTGCTTGTCAGCGACTTGCTGGGGTGACAAGTCTTCGATGGTGATATCGACTAATTCGTCAACCAGCATGGCTGCCGATTGCCCTTTAAGCTGACGGGAGCTGACCCAGCTAACGTTGATATTAGGGTGGTTTACCACCAGTGCCAGCAATTCTTTGCCGACATATCCTCGGGCACCAACAATACCTAAGGTGTAATCACCTAATGTGTTATGGCTATTCACTGGCGGTCCTTAAAGTTAATGTGGCCGGTTTGCTTAGGGCATAGTCGATACATTTCGAGATGGTTTCAAAGTCGCCAAAGCCCAGCCAAAATACCGTCCAGTCTGGCGTTTTGTAACAACCATCGGCGTGTTTAAAGTAAAAGCCGTTGATTTGATTGTCGGGTTTACAGCGCCAAAATAGTTTGGGGTTTTCTTCACATAATTTGGCCCAGACGGTTTTGCCGAGTCCTTCACCTTTGGCGTCTTCGGCGACGACAAATTTATCTAAAAATGCAATGTCGGTGGGTTGAGTCACCAGTGCAGCCGCCCGGTAGCAACCGGTTATGTAGGCTTTGTCGATTTTGGCTTTATCTAAGTAGTTATCATCGAGTGATTTGCCAAAGCTGGTTTCGAGTAAATGAAATAATTTGGCTCTATCGATGGTGCTGGCGTCCTGATGGGTGAAGATCGCTTCACCTTTTCTTAATAAGGTACCAGAGCCTTTGTGGGTGAATAGCTCTTTAGCCAAATGAGCCGGGGTGGTGATCGATACCGATGCCGTTGCTGGTAGTTGGTTGAGGATGTCGGCAACTTGCTGAATTTTCAGCTTCATACCGCCCTTTAACCAGCGCTGACTGAGCAGGTAATCTAAATCGGTGACCAGGTTAACCGATGAAATGATTTTACCTTGCTCATCAAGTAAACCACCGGTGCCGGTTAAAAAGATGATTTTGTAAGGTTGCAAGGCAATCGCGAGCTGATTGGTAGCGATATCGGCATTAACGTTAAGAAACTGGCCGGTTTCGGTTTCTGCCAGTGATGACAAGATAGGGATTGCACCACTATCGATGGCGGCATTAATCGGCTCAAGATCGATGCTGTCAACTTCGCCGACAAAACCTAAATTTTTCATATCTGAGATTTTGGCGCCAAAGACGCCGCTGGTAATTGAGGCGGTTTTCACGCCTATGGCCTGCAATTTGTTCGACAGTTTGAGATTTTGTTGAATGAAGGTTTTTTTGGCGATTTTTAATACTGCCGCCGAGGTGACCCGTTGACCTTCAATAAATTGAGACTCAATATTAGCCGCATCGAGGTTTTTGCTAAGCTGTGGACCGGCACCATGAACGACGATAGGAAACAGGCCGATTTGTTCTAAAAAGGCCAGCGAAGAACACAGGTTGTCTAAATCATTATCAAGTACGGCACCACCGACTTTGATCACGGCAAAGTGAGCTTGTCCGGCATTAACGAAGCGCTTCATGTACTGGTCAATTTCTTGGGGGCTCGCCAGATTGGTCAATAACTGAATGATGGTTTCTTTGACTTTGGGCTGGCTGTCTTTCATGAGGCACTCCCGTTGAGAATTTGGCAGTAATAGGCTTCAACCTGTGTCAGTTGGTCTAACTCTACCCATTCGTCTGCCGTATGGGCTTGAGCAATGTTGCCCGGACCAAAGACTAATGTGGTGCAACCAGCTTGTGAAAATAGGCTGGCTTCGGTCCAAAAGTTAACGGCGTTACCAATCGGCAAGTGACAGCTTTGAGCCAGCGCGTTGGCGTTGCTAATAGCCAATGCAAAGTTTTGATTGGCCGCAGGTAATGTCGGGCCGCTAAAACCGCCCAGCAGTTTGCAGTCGGCCAGTTGTTGTAAATCAGCCAGTACTTGCTGGGCATCCTGACCGGGTAGGGGTCTAAAACCAAAGGCCAGCTCACAATCTGCGGCGATCATGTTGGCTTTGATACCGCCGTCTATTTTGCCAATGTTAAACGGTAAACCACTTAAGCTGTCAACGCTTTGGGTTTGTTGTTCTACCCATTGTAAGGCGCTGCTCATCCAGTTGCCCGCTTTGTGAATGGCGCTGTCTTTAAACGCTCTAGCTTCTGAGGCATGACCCGAAATACCGCTAAAATAGCCTTTGGCCGACATGATACCCCGGTGGGCAAGTACGGCTTTGGCTTGAGTTGGCTCGGCTACAATCACTTGTTTAAAATCACCAACGGTATCAATGATAGTTAAAAACTGTTTGATGGCTGTGCTCGAACCATGTTCTTCGTCTGAGGAAAACAGTAAAGCGACATCGCCGGGTGTTTTGGCAACCGCAGATAACATACATGCTGCTGCACCTTTGATATCACAGGCCCCAATGGCAGTGGCTTTTTTATCATCGACAATCAGGGTAAACGGGTTAACCGACCAGTTAGGTGCAACGGGCACGGTATCAATATGAAAGTTAAACAAAATTTCGGGTTTGCCTCTGACGGCTAACAGGCTGATACAACCTTCGCCAGCGTCAAACATGGTGATCGCAAAACCGCTGAGTTGCTGTTTTAAATAAGCAAATATTTCGCTGTCAACGGTGATGGCTCTGGGTGGATTTTGGGTGTCAAAACTGACCAGCGCCTCCAGGTGAGCGAGGGTTGATTCAAGGGCGGTTTGCTCAGAGGCTATTTTTTTAGAGGCTGTTTGCTCAGGGGCTAGGCTCATAACGGCTGGCTCTTTTTCAATTGAATGGCGGCGAGTGTTGATGACTTGCCAAATAATTTAATAAAACCCAGGGCCTCTTCAATATTCCATGAGGCCGATTGAGCGTAAACTGAGCCACTGTCTTTAAGGATGTTGTCTGATTCGACGGCGACGGCGTGTAACTGGCCCTGACTCAACTGTAAGGTAACGGTACCAGTGACCTGTGTTTGTGACGACTGTAAAAACGCTTCGAGGTCATATTTTAATGGCTCGTAGAAAAAACCTTCATATACCAGTTCGGTCCATTTTTGGCCGACAGTGACTTTAAAGCGGTTTTGCGCTTTGGATAATACCGCTTGCTCTAGGGCGGTGTGAGCGGCATGAAGTGCGGCAATTGCCGGGGCTTCAAATACGATTCGGCCTTTAAGCCCAATAGTGGTATCGCCGGTATATATGCCTCTACCAACGGAGTAACTGCCCACTAACTGGTTAAGTTGCTGCATTACTTGTTCGCCAGTGTAGCTTTCGTTGAGCGGATCGTTGTTGAGTGCCACCAGTTTGCCTTGCTCAAATGACAGGGTAAAGGTGGTGGGTTGTAATTGGGTTTTTGCTGGTGGTGAGGTCAGCACGTAGCTGGCATCATCGGGCTGTTGCCACTGGTCGATTTCGGAGCCTGAAATGGTCGCACCAAGCAGGTTTTCGTTAATCGAGTAATGGCTGACTTGTGAAGAGACGGCAAACCCTTTGTCTTGCAAATATTGCTGCTCATAGACTCTGACTTCGCCAGTCAGTTTTTGAATTTCTCTGATTGGCGAGAGTATTTTGTAATCGCCTAAACAATGCACGGCCATATCAAATCTGACCTGATCGTTACCCATGCCGGTGCAGCCGTGGGCAAAGTTTTTGGTGCCCAGTTCATCACACAGTTTAAGGCAGGCTTCAACTATCAAGTAACGGTCAGAGCACAATAACGGATATTGGTTTTGATACCATTGACTGCTTTGGATAAGCGGGGTGATCACTTTTTGCCATAAGTCAGCAGCGATGCTAACTTCTTTGTGAGCAATGGCACCGAGAGATAAGGCACGTTGTTTGATCACTTCTTTTTCGCTTTGCTTAACACCACCGGAGTCGACAAAAATGGTGGTGACTTTATAGCCTTGCTCAATCAGGTAAGGGACGCAAAAACTGGTATCAAGTCCGCCAGAAAAGGCCAGTACGACCTGGTTATCCTGGACTATCTGGGTTTGCTTGGTTGAGATATGGGTGGCTGTACTCATTGTTATTTATTCCTGAGAATTGGGCTGTGTTGTTAGACTCGTTCGTTATGCTGCTGATGATTGACCAATAAGGTGCTGCATAATGGCTTTTTGGACGTGCAAGCGGTTTTCGGCTTCGTCAATTGACTTGCAATAGGCGGCATCCATTACCCCGTCAGTGGCTTTGATATTTCGTCTGAGCGGCAGGCAATGGGAGAAAATGCCATTGTTGGTTTTAGCCATTTTTTGCTCGTCGACAATAAAGTGTTTGTATTGGTCACGAATGGCTTTTTCTGGCTCCCAGTTGCCGAAAAATGGCAGGGCCCCCCAGCTTTTGGCGTAAATCACATCGGCCCCTTCGTAGGCTTCATCAATGTTGTGGGTGACGTTAAAGTTACCGCCACTTTGTGCGGCATTCTGCTTTGCTAAATTCATGTAACGCTCATCAAGCAGATAGTCTTCGTTAGGGCATAACAAGGTGACGTCCATGCCAAATTTCGAAGCGATGAGTAATGATGAGTTGGCAACAGCGGTGTTTAACGGCTTAGGATGATAGGTCCAGGTGAGTACGTATTTTTTGTTTTGTACTTTTTGCTGGGTTGTTGCAAAGTGTTCTTGGAGCATTTGCATATGCGCCATTTCCTGGCACGGGTGGGTGATGGTTTCCATGTTGATCACCGGCACTGTGGCGTATTGGGCAAAGGCTTTGATCACTTTATCTTGTCGGTCTTGTTGCCAGTCAACAAATTCAGGAAAAGCCCGGATACAAATCAGATCACAATACCTTGATAACACTCTAGCAGCCTCAATTACATGCTCTTCGGCGGTGCTATCCATCGGCGCACCAAAATCAAATTCTAATGGCCAGGCGCTTTTTCCCGGCTCAAGGACTATCGCATGACCACCGAGTTGCCAGGTTCCCAGTTCAAACGAAGTACGGGTACGTAAACTTGGGTTAAAAAACAGCAGGGCAACGGACTTGTTTTTAAGGGCCTCACTTTGAGCGCCTTGTTTGAATTCGTTGGCGGTGTTAAGCAGTGACTGCAAGTCTTGCTGGCTCCAGTCGGCGGTGGTGATAAAGTGTTTCATTGGCATTCCTGTTGTTTCGTCACGTGTCATATTTTAAGCGTCTGCACATCTTTACGTCTGTTGCTGCACAAGCAATAAAAAACCCGGCTCGCTGGCCGGGTTTTGCTTATTTGGTGTAAGTTGTTACACGTTTGCGCACCCGGCTCTGAAATGGGCATGGCGGCGGCGCTTAATATTTTTATTCACTGAGTTGGTGGCATTGACCATATCACCAGGCATCGTTGTAACACTGACGAATAAGGTCAGTTGCAACGGGTTGCTATGGGTGGTGTTATGTTTCATCGGCTCACTTAAATATTGAATATCTTGTCTGGCAGTATTTGTAACATGGTTTTTTTTAGGATGCAACCATTTGATTTAAAATTTAATTTAAATGAATAAAAATTCACTATAGGGGTGTTTATCAATATAAATATCTCATTCTTAATGAAAACTCATAAGTGGCCATCAATAACCATTGACGACCAACCTAGGAACCTGTCCGAGAATGAGACTCGACTGAGGAAAATCTGGATTTGGCTATTTTACGCGCTTTTTCCAGTTAAATAGTCAAACGATTCGCCTGAAAAAACCGCGAAAACGATCTCAAACCCGCTTTCCCTCAGCACTAGCCCTATTCTCGGACAAGCT
>JBLHHD010000070.1:0-9396 GCA_047614605.1 Alteromonadaceae bacterium | reverse complement strand
CACTTTAAACGGTTCTACTGAGCCTGAATGATTAAACAAGGTGATCTCTGAGTCTTTGCGGTAAGTGGACATTTTTGCATTAACACCTTCGAGCACCAGATTAATATCTTTAAGCAAACTGTCGCCACCTTGCCCCTGAGGTATAACCACTTTTACCATAAAAGTGGTTCCCATGGTTCTGCCCTGCAATTGTAACGTTTGCTGCTCAGCCGTTTTCGAACATGCACTCAAGCCAAAAACAACAATGGTCAGCCCCATAAGGGCCAACCATAAATTGTTGTTAACTAATCGCGTTTTGCTAAAAAATGCTGTTAAGTTAACTGTTTTCATTAACCACCAAAATCATCAAGAAGAATATTCTCATCTTCAACACCCAACTCTTTGAGCATGTTGATCACGGCAGCATTCATCATTGGAGGGCCACACATGTAGAACTCACAATCTTCTGGTGCTTCGTGCTCTTTAAGATAGTTCTCTAACAACACGTTATGAATGAAACCAGTGTAACCTTCCCAGTTATCTTCAGGCTGCGGATCAGATAAAGCCACATGCCAGACAAAGTTGCCATTTTCTTTAGCCAACATATCGAAATCTTCTTCGTAGAACATTTCGCGTTTTGAACGGGCACCATACCAAAAGCTAATCTTGCGCTGTGTTTTTATTCTGCCTAATTGGTCAAAAATATGTGAACGCATTGGGGCCATCCCAGCACCACCACCGATATAGATCATTTCGTTAGCGCTGTCTTTGGCGAAGAACTCACCGAAAGGTCCAGAAATGGTCACTTTATCGCCCGCTTTAAGACTCCAGATAAACGATGACATTTTGCCCGCTGGCAAAGTCAGGTTATTTGGCGGCGGTGAAGCAATCCGCACGTTAAGCATGATAATGCCTTCTTCAAGCGGATAGTTAGCCATTGAATAAGCACGAATGGTTTCTTCATCCACTTTAGATTCAAGTTTGAAAAAGCCAAAACGCTCCCAATCACCACGATATTCTTCTGGTACGTCATAATCGGCATATTTAACATGATGCGCTGGTGCTTCAATTTGAATATACCCACCGGCACGAAAAGGAACACTTTCACCAGAAGGCACTTCCATCACCAACTCTTTGATAAAAGTGGCTTTGTTGTCGTTCGAACGAACTGTACATTCCCACTTTTTAATACCAAAGATTTCTTCTGGCAATTCAATTTTCATGTCTTGTTTGACGTTAACCTGACAGGCCAGACGACACCCTTCACGGGCCTCACCTTTGCTGACGTGATCAAGTTCAGTTGGCAGTATTTCACCACCACCATCTTTAATCGTTACACGGCACTGACCACAAGAGCCACCACCACCACAAGCTGACGAAACGAATATACCGTTATCAGCCAATACGCTCAACAGCTTCGAACCAGCACCGGTTGTGAGTGCTTTATCCGGATCATTATTAATTAGTATGTTGATATCACCGCTAGCGACCAATTGTGATTTGGCAGCCAAAATCATTATTACCAGAGCAACAACGATGGCGATAAACATGCCTACGCTAAGAATTATCTCTTGCATCGACTTTTCCTTTGTATGGTTTACTTAAAACGTTATACGGCAAAACGGGGTTACCCCCGAATTACAATGAAATACCCGAGAACGACTGGAAACCCAGCGCCATCAGTCCAGCGGTGATAAACACAGAACCCAAACCACGTACTCCCTCAGGGAAGTCAGCATATTTGAGCTTTTCACGAACCGCCGCCATCAGGGTGATAGCCAATGCCCAACCGGCACCACTACCAAAGCCATAAACCACACTTTCAGTAAAGTTATAGTCACGCTGTACCATAAAGGCTACACCACCAAAAATTGCACAGTTAACCGTGATCAATGGCAAGAATATACCCAAAGCATCATACAAAGCCGGAAAGTATTTATCCAAAATCATTTCAAGGATTTGTACCAATGCGGCGATAACACCAATGTAGGTCAAAAAGCCTAAAAAGCTTAAATCGGCATCAGGTAAGCCTGCCCATTCCAGAGCACCGGGTGCCAGAATGTTCTGATAAATAACCTGGTTTGCAGGTACTGAAATAGTCAGTACCACAATAACCGCTACGCCAAGACCCATTGCCGTCGTGACTTTTTTCGATACCGCCAAAAAGGTACACATACCGAGGAAATAAGCCAGTGCCATATTTTCAATAAATACCGAACGGACCAGTAAACTTATATAATGTTCCATGACTGTTATTACTCCTTAGCTTCGACTTGGTCAGTTTTAAAGGTGCGTAACACCCAGATAAAACCGCCAATAACAAAGAATGAACTGAAAGGTAAAATCAACAAACCGTTCGCTTGATACCAGCCGCCATTTTGCACTAATGGCAAAATTTCATAACCTAGTAAAGTACCAAAACCCAGTAACTCTTTGATCACGCCAACAACCACCAGAATAACCCCATAACCCAAACCGTTACCGATACCATCAACAAAGCTGATTAGTGGCGGGCTTTTCATGGCAAAGGCTTCGGCTCGACCCATTACGATACAGTTGGTAATAATAAGACCAATGAATACCGACAGCTCTTTAGCGATACTATAAGCAAACGCCTGTAATACCTGATCAACCACGATAACCAATGAAGCAATAATCGTCATTTGCACAATAATACGGACACTTGACGGGATAAAGTTACGGATCATTGAGATCAGCAAGTTTGAAAATGCCGTCACTACGGTTAGTGCCAGTGCCATAACCAAGGCTTTTTCAAGTTTGGTCGTTACCGCCAAAGCAGAACAAACACCCAAAATCTGCAAAGCGATTGGGTTGTTGTTAAAGATCGGCCCAAGCAGCACCGCCTTCATTTCTTTTACATTAGCCATTGTTAAAACCCCCCTTTCTTCATTTTTGCCAGGTAAGGACCAAAGCCGTCTTTACCTAACCAATAATTCAACATCAGTTGCACACCGTTACTGGTCAAAGTGGCACCAGATAAGGCATCTACGCCGTGAACATCACCTTTTTTTGCTCCGCCTTTAACGACTTTAATCGCTAGCTTGCCAGCAGCGTCAAATAACTGCTTATCCTTCCACAAGGCTTTCCACTGTTCGTTTTGTACTTCACCACCGAGTCCCGGTGTTTCTTTGTGATCGTAATAAACCAGTGATTTAACGGTGCTGCCATCCATTTCGATAGCCAAAAATGCATACATCATATTCCACAGACCACTGCCGTTAATGGGCAAGATGATCCGCTCAACTTTACCCGCGTCATTTTTAACAAAGTAAATCGATACCTTGTTAGGACGACGAATTAACTTGGCAATGTCATTCACAGGTCTGATGCCGTCTTTACGAGCTGCTTTATATTGGTCATACACGTCAGGTTCGGTCGCACCGTGGAACTTGTCGGTATACTCGTTGGTATCCAAGTCAAGCACTTTGGTTGAGACATATTTTTCGTAAGTGGCAACTATATCGCTACCAGATTTTTCTAGCAAACCCGCTGCTTCGAGAATATTGGTTTGTTTGTCGAGTAATTTGTTAGCTTGTTGCTCAGTACGCAAACCTACAGCGGCACCGGAGACAACAATTGAACAAACCAGACAGACAGCAACAACAACCGCAATCGTTTTGCCAAAAGATTCTTTATTAGACACGGGCAGCCCTCCGTTTAATATTCGCCTGAACGACAAAGTGATCGAACAACGGCGCAAATAAGTTAGCAAATAAGATGGCCAACATCATGCCCTCCGGAAAGGCCGGATTAACTACCCGTATCAACACCACCATAAAGCCAATCAGCAAGCCGTACAACACCTTGCCTTTTTCAGTGAATGAAGCGGATACCGGGTCTGTCGCCATAAACAACATACCAAAAGCAAAACCACCCAATACCAAATGCCAGTGCCACGGCATGGCAAACATCGCATTAGTTTCACTGCCAATAGCCCAGAACAATGAACTGGTTGCAACCATGCCAACGAAGACCCCAGTTACAATTTTCCATGAGGCGATACGCATATACATGATGAACAGGCCACCAATTAACAGCGCAATTGTCGAAGTTTCGCCAACAGAACCCTGGATGTTACCCAAGAAGGCTTGCATCCACAGATCCATATTTGCATAATCAAGATCACCAGAGGCGGCTTTACTGAGCATAGTAGCACCAGAGAAACCATCTGCGGCAGTCCACACTGTATCACCGGACATTTGTGCAGGATAAGCGAAGAACAAGAAGGCACGACCAGCCAGTGCCGGGTTTAAGAAGTTACGGCCCGTACCACCAAATATCTCTTTGGCAATAACAACACCAAAAGTAATCCCCAGTGCAGCTTGCCATAAAGGCACCGTTGCAGGCAGGATTAAGGCAAACAATACCGAAGTAACGAAGAAACCTTCGTTGATTTCGTGACCGCGAACCATTGAGAATAAGACTTCCCAAAAACCACCAACAATAAATACCGTTGCGTAAATTGGCACAAAAAACCAAGCACCATACCACATCTGCATAAACCAGCCACTGTCGGCTTTTAATTCACCACCAAAGAACCCAAACAGGCCGACTTGCCATACGTCAGGTAGTGAAAAGCCATTGGCTAGCGCCAGTGAAGATTGCAAACCAACGTTATACATACCATAGAAAATAGCCGGAAAAACCGCTAGCCATACCATGATCATAATACGTTTTAAATCAATATTATCACGCACATGAGAACCAGTTTTTGTCACCAAACCCGGAGTGTACATAATAGTGGCAAACGCTTCGTACAACGCATACCACTTTTCATATTTGCCGCCCGCCTCAAAATGCGGTTCGACATTTTCCAGAAACTGTTTTAAACCCATTTCTAGCCTTCCTTCTCAATTGTAGTGAGGCATTCACGCAAGATTGGTCCGTATTCGTACTTACCCGGACAAACAAACGTACACAAAGCCAAATCTTCTTCATCCAGCTCAAGACAACCAAGGCTCGCGGCACCATCGGTGTCACCAGAGAGCAAGTCGCGCAACAATAAAGTTGGTAACATATCTAGCGGCATCACTCTTTCATAGTTGCCAAGCGGCACCATGGCACGATCAGAACCACCCGTGCTGGTTGTCATATTAAACAAACGCTTGGGATTTAGATGAGAAATAAATGAACGGGTAACCGAGAATTTGTCAGAGCCTGGTACAATCCAGCCCAGCAATTCTTTTTCACGGCCTTCAGTCAATACCGAAACCTGTTGATGATAACGACCAAGGTAACCGTGTACGCCATGCGCTGTTGCCCCTGATAAAACAGAGCCAGAGATCACCCGGTTATCATCGCCTTCAACTTCACCGGCCGTTAACTCAGCCATGCTGGCACCGAGTTGAGTACGGATTAAACGCGGGTTTTTAACCACAGGTCCTGCCAAAGAAATGACCCGGCGGTTATCAAGCTCACCGGTGGTAAATAATGCACCAATTGCCATGACATCTTGATAGCCGAGGCTCCATACGGTTTTAGTGCCATCAACAGGGTCTATCATATGAATATGCGTACCAGCAAGTCCCGCAGGATGTGGCCCGTCGATTTCGTGTTCTTGAACATCATCCACAGCTACCGAGGGCACTGAACTACCCGCTTTTTTGCAGACATGAATTTTACCCGGGGTTAGGCGAGAAAGAATGATCAAACCTTGTTTGAATCCTTCTTCATTCTCTTTGATCACCATTGCGGCGTCAGCTGCCAGAGGATTAGTATCCATTGCTGTGACAAAAATGGATGCCGGTTGAGAGTCAACCGCCGGTACTTTACTAAATGGTCTGGTGCGCAGTGCAGTCCAAAGACCACTGTTAACCAGGTTTTCGACTACTTTGTCGCGGCTCAGTTTAGCCAGCTCTGCACTGTCGTATTGGTTAAAAGTAACGTGTTCGTTACCTCCAACCTTAATCACCACAGATTGCAGCACCCGCTTCGAACCACGGTTGATTTCAATCACTTCGCCAGCAGCAGGTGCCGTATATTTAACGCCCAGGTTCTTTTTATCTTCAAAAAGCTCCTGACCTTTTTGTACTTTGTCTCCCACACGAACCCGCATAGATGGACGCATACCAATATACTCTTCACCGAGCACCGCAACGGTTTTAATCACAGGACCATCATGGATGACCTGCTGTGGAGATCCCTTGATAGGAATATCCAAGCCCTTCTTCAGTTTCATCATACGCTTTGCTTTACTTTTGATTTTAAGAAATAAGAAATAAAAGGTTCTCTTTTGCTGCCAATCATTTTTTTCAACAACCGCAACACCCGCGTTTCACTATTCGATTTCCAGTGCACTTTCCAGCGTTTTTTGGCAACGCCTTTACGGCACTTGTTGACTAATTAAGCAACAGTAAAATTCAGATTGAGTTTGGGGCAGAATTCTATCATCAAACACCCTACTTTTTCTATGAGAAATAGCAATTTCTGCCTACAAAGTATTAGCGCTGATTGAAAAAACGCCAGTGAAAATGGGAAATAAAATGTGCAGGCATAAACAAAGCCAAATAAAAGCCCAAAGCGCGAATTGTTGACTTAAAAAGTGCCATCAAAAAGTCGCCTAATGCCTATTTAGGGTATTCTTATATGGGGTTGTACGCTTACGGGGATAGTCAGAAGATTAATAATTGTATTTGCAACCTCCGCCGCTGGCGAAGATTGCAAATCTCAAGGCTTAAAAAGAATAAGTATAACCAAACTGTACAGTACGGTATTTACCTGGCTGAATGCCGCCATGGGTGCGCGTGCCCACATATTCTTTGTCAAACAGGTTGTCTACAGCAACATACACCAATTGACCTTCGTCAAACTTGTATTTGGCTGACACATCCCAAACAGTGCGTGAAGCAATACGATCATCCGCAGCAATAACGCCACTACCCGCTCTGGTACGAATTTCATCCAGGTAACGGCCAGACAAGGCAAAATCCCAGTTTTCGTTATTCAGACCCACCTGGAGTTGTAGTTGCTGCTCAGGAATATAAGGAATTTCGTCCCCTTTGCTAACATCGCCCCAAATACCCAGCGCTGACTCAAAATCATTTTGAAATTCACTGCTTGAGTAGGTATAAGACAAAGATACGGGTACATTAAAGCCCGACAACTGATATTGATAACCCACCTTAAACTCAACACCGGAAATTTCTACTTCACCTGCATTATACTGGTCACCAATATTATCATCATCGCAGCTGACACTGGCCGTACAGTTACCATGCATATTTTCATAATCACTGTAGAAGGCGATAAATTCAGCATTTAAATCACCAGCAGAAAAACGAGTACCTACTTCATAGTTCCATGCTTCTTCTTTCTCAGCATTGGCATTACCCGGAGCTGCTGGTGCAAAACCTCTTTGTACACCGGCCAGTAAAATCACTTCATCGTTAAGTCGGTAAGTGACCCCAAGCGAAGGAATAACCACACTGGTTGAATTCTCTTTATGAGCTGCTGCGGTATCACGCTCTGGGTTGGTTTTGCCCCAGTCATCACGTTCAATATCCATATTCTCATAACGTAAACCACCACTGATTAGCAAATTGTCATAGCTAAATTCGTCGTGGATATAAACCGCAATGGCCTCAGCGCTATCAATCCGGTTTGAATCGGTTCCCGGGATGCCCAGACTGTTTAATGTCATGGTTTTATCATTATTAAGGGTATATTTATCAACCCACTGATACCTGTCCATTTCATCTTCATGAATACGCAAACCAAAGGTCAGGTGGTGATCATCAAGGTCAGTGATAAACTGGGCCTGAACGCCTTTTGACAGGTAATCACGGTTATTGGCTTTAATATCAACCGCTAACTCATCAATCACCTGGTGGTCAAAGTCAGACGCTTGCTGCTCTGCCCCAGAGCCTAGACTCTTGCCACCCACTTTACTGGCTTTATACCAGTTACGGTGAAAGTCGTTGTAATATGCCGTCAAATTAAATTCGTTACCATTGGCCATTTCATATTCATAGTTGATTTGATAGCTTTTGTGCTCGGTATCCATTTCGTCCAGCTGAGAGGCCGCATAACGTTTAAAGGGTGACGCTTTAAAATCGGCGGAGGTTAAACCCAAATAGGTTTCATCAGAGACTTCATCCGCATATTTAAGTTTGAATTCGAGCTGGTGTTTATTGCTCTGGCCCAGTGCAATGCTGAACTTGCCCATGATGTCATTTTTTTCAAAACCACTGTCACGGTCGACGGGTAATTGTTTAAACCCATCAGCCTCATAACGGAAGACTTCAAACAAACCGCCCATTTCTTTATTTTGACCACCAATATAAGCATGGGCTTTACGATAATTGTCCTCACCGAGGCTCAAATCCACGCTGCCAGTTAGCGGTTGATCCGGTATTTGCCGGGATACCATGTTGATCACCCCACCGGTAGTGCGTGGGCCGTTCATCACACCTGATGAACCTTTTAATATTTCAATCGCTGTCATGCGGCCAAAGGTAGGAAAGTAATAAGCCGCCGGAGCAGAATAAGCAGCAGGAGCGGCTAACACGCCATCTTCCATTATGGTGATTTTTTCACTACGGTCTAAAGGTACGCCTCGCATACCAATATTTGGCCTTAAACCATAACCGTCTTCTTCCATCACATACACACCAGGTACAGTCGACAATAAACGCATAATGTCGGTGTACTCAAACTTCTCAATATCATCGTTATTCAGATAGGCACCAGAGCCCGGGATATCATTGACGTCACTTGCTGAGCCAATAATGGTGATTTGTTCGAAAGCGCCGCCGCCCTGAGCACTGCCATTAAACGATAACAGTGACAAGACGGCGGTGGCGATTAGTGATCTTTTAAGAATCATTGCTGCATCCCATATAGTAAGTAATTGAGTAAGCTTCAAATTTGACGATATTAAAACACGACTGGTAATACGAATCAATCTCATTTGTAATTATTTTTAGATCTTTAATTAATATAGTACAGCGACAAAAAAAAAGACAACCAACCGGTTGCCTTTTTGCATAAAAAACCACTTATATACATTAATAATAACTATTCTATGGCTATCTTGCTGTTTTAAAACAATTTTTAAAACAGTCATTTTGGGGTTACGACATAGTTGCTACACAGTTGCGACATTCAGATAAAAATTCAGCAACTGTCACCCTCAGCGATTAAAAAGCCACCATACCACTTATCACCAATCAACCCTGCCTAATTACGGTAAAATACCAATTTAACTACACACTAGCCACACCTCAACCAGACTATCTAACCATACCGTTAATATCAACTTCGCTTGGGACTTCAGCATCATAATCAACATGATCGTAACCAAAACCGAATAAGCGTAAAAATTCGTTATGGTAACCAATATAATCGGTTAACTCGTCAATGTTATCAGTGGTAACCTGAGGCCACAGATCGCCAATT
>JBLHHD010000069.1:0-9451 GCA_047614605.1 Alteromonadaceae bacterium | reverse complement strand
ATTGATATCGGTGTGTGATACTCAGGGCGATATTTTCAACGAACCGTTTTTCACCGCCTTAAAAGGCGTTCACGATCAATTGTATTTTATTCCCGGGGTAAACCGGACATTAGTTAAGTCGTTATTTTCGCCCAGCGTGCGTTTTGTTGAAGTGGTCGAAGACGGTTTTGCCGGAGGACCGGTGATCCCTGCTGATTTTCGTCCTGACACTAAAGGACTTGCTGTTGTTAAGGGCAATATCGAAAAAGCCGGTATTGTCGGGCGGATGATCGCCAGTGATTATTCTTGTGCCATGGTGTCAACCCAAATTCTTGAAATTAACCCCGATACCGGTGAAAAACTCGATACTTTAGTGTTTGCCGCGCAGCTTGAAGAGCAAGTGCGCACCCAGTTTGAAAAAGACAACATTTCGGTTCATATTATTGGTTTTGCTAAAATGGTCGGTGATGTCGCCGATGGTGCCAGAGGTGTGGTGGTCTTTTTTGCCATTGCAATTATGATCACCACCGTTTTGGTGTGGTTTTTCAGTCGCTCGGTATTGTTAACTTTACTACCGATTAGTTGCTCAATTATTGCGGTGATTTGGCAAATTGGTTTGCTGTCATTACTTGGTTTTAGCATTGATCCGATGTCGATATTACTGCCGTTTTTAGTGTTTGCCATTGGCGTGAGCCATGGGGTGCAGATGATTAATGCACTGGGCAAGTATGTCGCCGCCGGAATGAACGGTAAAGTGGCGGCACAAGCCTGTGTAGGGGCCTTGTTGGTGCCGGGTATTGTGGCCTTGCTATCTGATACCATTGGCTTTTTGACGCTGTTGAGCATTGATATCGGGATCATCCGAGAGCTGGCTATTACCGCGAGTATCGGGGTTGCAGTGGTGATCTTAACCAACCTGATTTTATTGCCGGTGTTGGCGTCGTTTATTCGCTTTAAACCTGATTATGCGCAAAAGATGGCTAAGCCTAATCCTTTTGTTGAGGCTTGCTGGCAAAAAATGGCTTATTTTGCCACCCCTAAAGTGGCTATTGTGGTAGTGATTGCTGCGATTGGCTTATATATGCTGGCTGCCCACGAAAGCAGCAAAATGCGCATTGGTGCTTTACATGCTGGTGCTCCGGCTTTGCACGAAACCTCACGTTATAACCTCGATACGGCGCTTATTAGCGACCGTTATGCGATCACCGTTGATATTCTTAAAGTGCTGGTCGAAACCAAAGCCGATGCCTGTACTTACCATGATGTGATGGACACTATTGACCAGTTTCAATGGCGACTAGAAAACATCGAAGGTGTGCAGTCGGCTGTCAGCTTACCATCGGTAGCCAAACGGGTTAACGCAGGTTTTAATGAAGGTAATGTTAACTGGCGGGTATTGCCACGTAATCCGCAGTCTTTGGTGCAGGCATCTGCCCGGGTCGAAACCAGCACCGGATTGCTTAATGCGGATTGTAGTGTGATGCCGATCGTGTTGTTTTTACAAGATCACAAAGCCGAAACCATTAACCGGGTGATTGCACAGGCCACAATACTGGCCGATGAAATGCAAACCGACGATATCCAGTTTAAACTGGCCTCTGGTGCGGTTGGTGTTATGGCGGCGACCAATGAAGCGGTAGCTGCTGCACAAACACCGATGATGATGTATGTCTATGGTGCGGTGATCATTCTTTGTCTGATTTCGTTCCGCTCCATCAAAGCGACACTGTCGGTGGTTTTGCCTTTGTACCTGGTATCTACCATGGCTCAGGCATTGATGGTTCATCTGCAGATTGGTTTGACGGTATCGACTTTGCCGGTAATTGCATTAGGTGTCGGTATTGGTGTGGATTATGGTATTTATTTCCTTGCCAATATGAGCCCGTTGATTGCTCAGGGCGTTAATATTCGAGAGGCTTATTTGTCTGCGTTAAGAGAGCGTGGCAGTGCGGTGTTGTTTACCGGGGTCACTTTGGCGATTGGCGTAAGTACTTGGGTATTCTCAGCGTTGAAGTTTCAGATGGACATGGGCATATTGCTGACATTTATGTTTGTAGTTAATATGCTTGGTGCGATTATTGTACTACCGGCTATTTGTGCTTTGCTTTGGCCTAATAACAATAAGGGTGTTGCAAGTGTTGACGAATCAACTAAACCAGCGGCTGACCCTGTTAAGGCATAGACAATAACGTATTGTAGGGGCAGCCTGTGTGGCTGCCTTTTTTGTATTTAGGTTTAGGAAAGAGCAAAAGAAAAAGCAAGCGCAAGAGCGATCCACCGGGGCAAACAGAGTCTGGGTGGTCGCCGTGCCTCTAATTACCCCTGTGGATCGCCCTCGACCTTCAAGTTTAAGCAGAGTAACCACAAAAAATAACCAAATATAATTATGCATAATTAAGCATAAATATTTAGCAAAACAGCCCTTCTATTCCACTTAACTGCATAAACCTGGACAAATATCATCAAGGTACGCTTTATCTATTGAAATATATAAATATTTTGCTCGAATTCTGGGGCAATTGTGAATAAACTGCCTATATTCATTCGGTCAACGACTCAAATGAAGAGGTTTTGGTCTCAATTGGCGTAATTCATTGCTTTTTTGCCGTGAAACGGGGCCGATTATAATCACAGCCCTTTTCAACGAACAAAAGGAATAGATGATGGCATTTGGCAATGGTCAATCTTCAGTGCTTTTAGACAATGTAAACAAACTCATCCGACACAAGGTCAAAGGTCAGCAAACCCCGCTGGTTGAGATCTTCGCAAAAAAACTTTATCAGGATATGTCCAAAGATGATTTAATCAATCGACATGACAGTGATTTGTATGGCGCTGCGTTAAGTTTGTGGCACTCATTAAATCAACACGCCATGGACAGTACTGAGATCAGGGTATTTAACCCGGAATTGTCGCGTAACGGTTGGGAATCCACCCATACCATTATTGAAATCATCGTTAGAGATATGCCATTTTTAGTGGATTCGGTGCGAATGGCCCTGGCTCGATTAGGTATATCTTCGCATTTATTATTGCATTGCCCATTATCTATTGTTCGTGATGATAAAAATCGGATCACTGAGTTTTTAGAGAACAACCACGAAGCTAACACCCCCAGAGAAACCGTGTTTATGATCGAAGTCGATAGGCAAAAAGGTGAAAAAGAGCTTGATCAGGTCTTACAGGAGTTACAGTCGGTGATCGCTGATTTGTGTGGTGTGGTTGATGACTGGCAACCTATTCGCGATAAGTTATTATCCATTATTGACGAAATGCCGTCGATGCCCAAACCAACCAAGATTGCTGATGTCGAAGAATCACTGGCATTTTTAAAATGGCTGGCCGATGATAATTTTACCCTGATGGGTTATCGGCGTTACAACGTGGTGCCAATTAAGGGTGATTACAAAATTGAAGGTGAGGCCGATTCGAGCCTTGGCCTGATGAAAAACTCCCGTAACAACAAAGCTAAATTGTATTCGTCTTTTCCGACATCAGCTCGTAAAGTGGCCCTTAGCGACAATTTATTGATGGTCACTAAAACCAACTCCAAATCTCGGGTTCATCGTCCGGCTTATATTGATTACATTGGTATTAAGCGCTTTGATGACAAAGGTAATGTGATTGGTGAAGACCGCTTCATTGGCTTGTACTCCGCCAGTTTTTACAATGATAGTGCGGTTGATATCCCGATGGTTAAAGGTAAACTGATACGGGTACTCCAGGCCAGTGGGTTTATTAAAGGATCTCATGCCTACAAGGCGATGATTAATATTCTGGAAACCTATCCACGAGACGAGTTAATTCAGGCCAGCGAAGAAGAACTCGCCGCTACCGCCGTTGGTGTGTTGCATATGCAAGAGCGTGATGTCACGCGATTGTTTGTTCGCAATGATATTTTTGGTCGCTTTATTTCGTGTATGGTTTATGTGCCTCGTGAGCGTTATAACACCCGTTTGCGTCGTGACACCCAAGAGGTGTTAAGCAAGGCTTATGGCAGTGGTGAACCGGTTGAATTTACCACTTTTTTCTCTGAATCAATACTAGCCAGAACCCATTATATTGTCAGATTAAATAATAATACCCTGGTGGATGTGGATTTGAAAAATATAGAACAAAACCTGATAGAAGCCGCCACCACCTGGGAAGATAAACTCAGTTCATCTTTATTGGGCGTATATGGTGAAACCAAAGGCAACGAACTGGTCAGCCGTTATGGCAATGCCTTCTCGCACAGCTATAAAGATGCCATGTTACCGGTTAATGCAGTGGTTGATATCGAACGTTTAGAGTCATTGAGTGATGACAATAAACTGGCCATGTTGTTCTACAAACCACAAGAAGAAGAATCAACAAGTAAAATGGTACGAATGAATTTATTCCATAAAGACGAATTGCTTCATTTGTCCGATGTACTGCCTATTCTTGAAAACTTTGGCCTGCGGGTTATCGGAGAGACACCCTACAAGGTCACCACTTCTGAAGGTAACATAAAATGGGTGCTTGATTTTTCAATGCTCCATGACAATGCCCTGGACAAGAACTTTGATGTGGCACAAATCCGCTTCCAGGATGCCTTCAGCGAAGTGTGGTATGACCAGCTTGAAGATGATGGTTTTAACCGTTTGATCCTTGGCGCTAATCTGACCGGTCGTGAAGCATCGATTATTCGTGCTTATGCCAGATATTTACGCCAGATTGGCGGCACCTTTTCACAAAGCTATATTGCTAACATTTTCTCTAACTATCCCTACATTTCGGGATTGTTGGTGGCGTTGTTTAAAAACATGTTTGACCCGTCGCTAAGTGACGAGCAAAGAGCCGTTGAGCATTGCCTCGAAGAGCTGTCAGAGCAATTAGAGCTGGTAGCTAACCTTGATGACGATCGGATCATTCGTCGTTATATCGAAATGATCAGAGCCACCCAAAGAACCAACTATTATCAGCCTGACGAAAACGGCCAAAATAAACCGTATATCTCGTTTAAAGTGCTACCTGAGCTTATTCCTGAAATGCCACTACCTTTACCCAAGTTTGAAGTATTTGTTTACTCGCCACGGGTTGAAGGGGTGCATTTACGAGGTGGCAAAGTCGCTCGTGGTGGTTTGCGCTGGTCAGATAGACGACAAGATTTCAGAACCGAAGTGCTCGGACTAGTCAAAGCTCAGCAAGTTAAAAACACCGTGATTGTGCCAGTGGGAGCCAAAGGCGGTTTTGTTTGTAAAAAACGCCCTACCACCGGTGGACGGGATGCCTTTTTTGAAGAAGGTAAAGCCTGTTACCGCATCTTTATCCGTGCCTTGCTAGACATCACCGATAACATCGTTAACGGCGAAGTGGTTCCACCAAAAGACGTCATACGTCGAGACGGAGATGATACCTATCTGGTAGTTGCTGCCGATAAAGGCACTGCGACATTCTCTGATATTGCCAACGGTATCGCCGCAGAATATCACTTCTGGTTAGGGGATGCGTTTGCCTCCGGCGGCAGTGTCGGTTATGACCATAAGAAAATGGGGATCACCGCTAAAGGCGCATGGGAGTCGGTAAAACGGCATTTCAGAGAGCTGGGTGTTGATTGTCAAAGCACCCCGTTTACCTGTTTAGCAATTGGTGATATGGCTGGTGATGTATTTGGTAACGGGATGTTGCTTTCAGAGCATACCAAGTTGCTGGTGGCATTTAACCACATGCATATTTTCATTGATCCAACGCCTGATACGGCCAACAGTTTTGTTGAACGCCAACGTTTGTTTGAACTGCCACGTTCATCTTGGGAAGATTACAACAAGGACATCATGTCCCAAGGTAGTGGGGTTTTCTTGCGTAGTGCCAAGTCAATTACCCTGACCCCAGAAATTCAAAAAATGATCAAAACGACCCGCTCGGCAATGGCACCGAATGAGCTTATTCGCAACTTATTGAAAATGCGTGTTGACCTCATTTGGAATGGCGGAATTGGTACTTATATCAAAGGCAGTAACGAAACCGATGCTGAGGTGGGCGATCGCGCCAATGACGCATTGCGCATTAGCGGTGTTGATGTAAATGCCAAAATATTTGGTGAAGGCGGCAACCTTGGGGTAACCCAGCTGGGACGTATTGAGTTTGCCGCTAATGGCGGGCGTATCAACACCGACTTTATCGATAATGTCGGTGGGGTAGATTGCTCAGATAACGAAGTTAATATCAAAATCTTGCTGAATGCTTTAGTGAGTAATGGCGATTTGACCCGTAAACAACGGGATCAACTGTTGTTTGAGATGACCGATGAAGTTTCCGAAATCGTCTTGATGGATTGTTATCGTCAGACCCACTCAATCTCTATTACCCACTCTCGTGCTATCTCGCACCTTAAAGAACACTTACGCTTTATTCATGCGTTGGAAAAAGACGGCAAACTAAACCGTGAGCTGGAGTTTTTACCGTCAGATGAAGAGTTGTCAGACCGCCGAGCTTCAGGTACAGGGTTAACCCGTCCTGAGATCTCAGTGCTGGTTTCTTATGGCAAAATGGTGTTAAAAGAATGGCTGCTGGTGCCTGAAATAACCGAAAACAGTTACTTCGACCGTTTGCTGATTGGTTTTTTCCCGAAGGTATTACGCGAACGTTTTACCCCGCAAATGGCCGATCATCCACTGCGATCTGAAATTATAGCCACTAAACTGGCCAACGATATCATTAACGATATGGGGCTGAACTTTGCTCATCGTATGCTCGATGAAACGGGTGCACCCATTGGTGAGATTGCCACTTGTTATGTGATGGCTCGTGAAGTGTTTGAGCTGCCAAAATATTGGGCAGAAATTTCAGCGCTGGATAACAAAATACCGTCGATAGTTCAAACCGAAATGCTGTTCCAGTTACGTCGTACGGTTCGCCGGGCAACCCGCTGGTTCTTGCGTCACAGAGACAAATCGTTGGATATCGAACAAACCATCAACTATTACCGTGTCAGTTTTGATGATTTATCGGTCAATGTTGAGAAATACCTGGTTGATAGCGAAAATCAGCAGTTAAGTTCACTTGAACTGAGCCTGACCCGTGAAGGGGTGCCTGATCACATCGCTTTGAGAGTAAGCCTGTTGAGTACTATATTCTCGGCCCTGGATATTGCTCAGATTGCCGATCAGTGCAAACATGAGATAACTCAGGTGGCCTCGATTTACTTTAACCTTGGCGCAAGACTAGACCTGCATTGGTTCCTTGAGCAAATTACCAACCAGCCGGTCACCAACCATTGGCAAGCACTGGCAAGGGCTTCTTATCGTGAAGAGCTTGATTGGCAACAACGAGCACTGGCATCGGTAGTATTGCGCTCATGCGGTAGCGAATGTAATGCTGGTGAAAGTGTTGATAAATGGCTTAAAGAGCACGATGCGATACTCGAACGCTGGCGTCATATTCTGGCTGAGTTTAAAACGTCGCAAAGCCATGAATTTGCCAAGTTCTCAGTGGCTTTACGTGAATTGATGTTATTGAGTCATAACTGCGACCCAGTGAATTAATCTCATTGATATAAATCACCAACCATTACAACCCGGTTGCTGTCAACCGGGTTTATTTGTATCTGACACCTGATAACTGAGAAATAGCTATGTACAGTCTGCTTAGAAATGTGTTGTTCAAAATGGACGCTGAATTTACCCACGATTTAACCATTAAAAATCTCAGTTGTTTTGGTAATACCCCACTGGATTTATTCTGGCGGCAAAAACGGATAGACAAGCCAGTCGAAGTATTCGGTTTAACGTTTCCTAACCCGGTGGGACTCGCCGCAGGGCTGGATAAAAACGGCGCTTGTATTGATGCTTTTGCGGCGATGGGCTTTGGTTTTATCGAAGTGGGTACTGTCACGCCAAAACCTCAAGTGGGCAATCCTAAACCACGTTTATTCCGCTTGCCCGAAGCCGAGGCAATTATCAATCGCATGGGCTTTAACAATGACGGAGTAGACAAGCTGGTCGAAAACGTCAAAAAAGCCACATTCGACGGTATTTTGGGGATCAATATTGGCAAAAATAAAGATACACCGAATGAAAAGGGCAAAGATGACTATATTTATTGCATGAAAAAGGTTTATCAGTACGCGTCTTACATCACCGTGAATATTTCATCACCGAACACCCCAGGGTTACGCGAATTGCAATATGGTGATGCATTGGATGACTTGTTAGGGAGCCTTAAAGCCGAGCAGCAAATCTTAGCCGCCCAGCATAATAAAAAAGTGCCTTTGCTGGTTAAGATAGCGCCGGACCTTACCCTTGAAGAAATCCAAGAGATTGGTGCCAGTCTGCTTAAAAACAATATTGATGGCGTAATTGCCACTAACACCACATTATCGCGTGAGGAAGTGGCAGGGTTGCCTAATTGCGCTGAAACGGGAGGCTTAAGTGGTCGTCCGGTGCAACAAAAGAGTTTGTTTGTGGTGGATAAACTGACTGACATTTTGGGCGATACTATTCCGGTAATTGGCGTAGGTGGTATCGACAGTGCAAGCGCCGCTAAAGACAAACTGGATGCAGGGGCTAAGTTGGTACAACTTTATACTGGATTTATATACCATGGTCCGGGATTAATTAAGACGATTGTCAGCGGCTTATAATATTAGGTTATGACAGTTTTATTTTTACGGGGTAAATGATATAAAAAAAAATGTTTCGTATGGCGCGATTTCAGCATATAATTTAGCAGGGTCAGTAGAATAATAAGTGAAAGACATGTTACAACCAACAGAACAATGGCTATGGAAATATAATCAGGTCAAAAACCAGTTAACGTTAGATCTTGACTCGTCAATGGCGTTTACCACAGCGTATCAACACAAACACCTGACTGACGATGTGCTTGTTGAAAGCTCGTTTAATCTTGATGATGCTCGGTATTATCAAGAAGTGGTCGCAGCTTTGGTTGATACCAATCGCTGGAGTAAACCCCAGGCGGTGCAAATTGCCCTTAATGCCACTGCTGCTCATCGTTTTTACAAACCCACCATGCCCAAAAGCTGGTTTTTTAAAACCAACCGCATAGCTGACCCCTATGCCCGCTTAACCTCAGAAGATGGTATTTGTCTGCTCTACACTGACTATGGCTGTGCCCAGTTTTTAATGGTAGATCAGGGCGAAAAAGCCTCATCATGTATGCTGTTAGACAGTGAACTGCCACTAAACGAAACTCGCACCATGAACCAATTTGAGATCATCAAAGTCATGAATGATCGCCAGTTTGGCCGTAAAGAGTTTCAACAGCTCAAATACGCCTGATTTACCCTCCAATTATAAAAAAGATATTTAGCGCTAGTTTGCTCTTGCCCTTATTTGCCCTTGAACCAAACTCTATCGTCGCCTGCTACTACTAGAGCACCGAATGATTTGATTTTAACCAACCAGAAAGTCTGAACATAGTGCTTATAAACTATTCAATTTGAGTGATTTAATGGCTGTGATTGAGATCTTGCAGCGATTTCGCACTA
>JBLHHD010000068.1:0-9456 GCA_047614605.1 Alteromonadaceae bacterium | reverse complement strand
AATAAAATCTTCTTTTTGCTCTAGCTGTGCTAATGAATGAGATGAAACTTGTGTCATTACGCAGTATTCCTGTATAAACTTGGGATTATACCAACCTTCTTAATTAACGAATCCATTTTGCTAGTTAAAATGGCCACTGACTGTGTTGTTAATTTTGCATGTAGAACAACTACATACTGCAATTAACGCCTTGTCATTGACCATTTTCCCTGACCAAAATTTGGCTCAGTGAATTAATGCGCTTGGTATTAAATCTAAGGGCAAAAATAAAACCCCGGTGAACCGAGGTTTTATACTAAACATTCAGTGGCTAATTAGTCTTCGGTGACAATATCAAGATAGCCTTCGGGGGTCATCAAGGCTTCAACTTCCGTTTCGTCCTCGGCCTGGACTTTATACATCCAGCCATCACCAAACGCATCGTTATTAATATTTTCTGGAGAGTCTTCAAGGTCTTCGTTAATAGCGACCACCTTACCTGATAGTGGAGCATATATATCAGACGCGGCTTTAACCGATTCAACTACACCACATTCATCACCGGCAATTAGGACATCATCGATATCTGGTACTTCAACGAACACCATATCACCCAATAAATCCTGGGCATGTTCAGTGATACCTACAGTGTATAACCCGTTACCTTCGCTGCGAACCCACTCATGTGAAGGGGCATATCTTAAGTCTGCTGGCGCATTGCTCATTTTAAAATTCCTTAACCTGTGATTAATCTGATATTTGAATATTTTACTATTGCTTATCAGGTAAGCACAGCCGAATACTGACTTACCTGAAAATAACTCGGTGAATCGTTTTATTTTAGCTGACTCACCATTAACAACCGTTAATTGGTTTATATAGCTTAGAACACTTTTTCGCCTTGGCGAACAAAACAAGGTTTAATTACCGTAACCGTAACGGTTTTTTTACGCATTTCGACTTCTACTGTATCACCAGTAGCTGCAGGTACACGGGCCAAGGCAATACTGTGGCCCAAAGTCGGTGAGAAAGTCCCTGAGGTGATCACCCCTTCACCGGCAGCGGTTAGCACTTTTTGACCATGGCGTAATACGCCTTTTTCGGTCATAACCAAACCGACTAGTTTGTCAGTTCCCTGGGCTTTTTGTTCAGTCAAAGCCGCACGACCCACAAAATCACGATCCTCTGGCTTCCAAGCAATGGTCCAGGCCATGTTTGCCGCCAGTGGTGAAACACTTTCATCCATATCCTGACCGTAAAGGTTTAAACCACCTTCAAGTCTTAAGGTATCACGGGCACCCAAACCACAAGGTTTAACACCAGCATCAAGCAGTTGCTGCCATAAGTTTGGCGCATCGTCTTGCTCAAGAATGATTTCGTAGCCTTCTTCACCGGTATAACCAGTAGTGGCGATAAACAATTTACCGGCCTGCACACCAAAAAATGGCTTCATGCCCGCTGTCAGTTGATTGTCTTCATGACTTAACAAAGTGGCGACCTTAGCTTTAGCATTAGGCCCCTGCACTGCGATCATCGCATATTTAGGACGTTCAGTCAGTTCAACATGCCAACCTGCTGCTTTGGCGTTCATCCAGTTTAAATCATTCTCACGAGTCGCAGAATTGACCACTAGGCGGTAGTTTTTCTCATCAAAGTAGTAAACAATCAAATCATCTACCACACCACCATCATCGGTTAGCATCGCGGTATAAAGCGCTTTACCCGGGGTTTTAAGCTTACCAACGTTGTTAGCCAGTAAATAACGCAAAAATGCCTTGGCATCGTCGCCCTGTACATCAACAATTGTCATGTGAGAAACGTCAAACATGCCCGCATCCTGACGCACCGCATGATGTTCTTCAATTTGAGAGCCATAATTGATTGGCATTTCCCAGCCATGAAAATCAACCATTTTTGCGTCGGACTCGACGTGCTTATCAAATAATACCGTTCGGTTTGACATAAAACACCTTTAATTGTGAATAAAATACCCATAAAAACTACAGACTAAACACTGACACTGTAACAGGACTGTTAATTGCCAACGGTTAAAAAAAGCCGATTATAGCCTATGATTTAACTCAGAACTACCCCGTTTTCATTAGAAGTACTAATGTGAAAAATATTTTCCAAAAAAATATAATTATTATTTACTCAACAGCTCATGCCACTATTCACGCAACAACGGCTTTGCTAAGTCAGGTAAATCTCCAGTTAATCCCATGGCTTGTTTAATGATCAGTTTTTTTGCTGGGGTCAAATTATCAGCCAGTGCCAAACCACTGCAACGGATCAATTTGAGCAACGGGTTTGAACCGCTAAATAACCGCTTGAGCCCTTCCGTAGCAACAATCAAGGTCTGAGCTTCGGCTTTGCGCCACCGCTCAAAACCACGTAAACTATCCACCGAACCTAGGTCTTTCTTAGCTGCTTTGAGCACGATCAGCGTTTGTGCCAAGGTAGCCGCATCAAGCAACCCGAGGTTCATTCCAAGTCCCGCTAATGGATGTATTGTATGGGCCGCATCACCAATCAAAGCCACCCTGGGTTTGACCCATTGACGGGCATATCGCATCTTTAACGGAAAACTCATCCGATGACTTACCACTTCGCATAAGCCTAAACGGCCATCAAAAGCGGTGGTTAACTGTTGATTAAACGCCTCATCAGTGTCAGCCAGCAACATTTTCGCCTTATCCGGGCTGGTTGACCATACAATCGAACAACGATTCTGTTGCGAGTCTGGCGTATCCAGAGGTAAAAAGGCCAGTGGACCATCGGCCAAAAAGCATTGGGCGGCAGTATTTTGATGGGGTAATTGAGTTTTAATAGTGGCTACTATCGCGTTATGCTCATAATCCCAAAACGTCATTGGCATATTCATTTGTTGACGAACTAACGAGTTGGCCCCATCTGCTGCCACCAATAACTGACCAATCACTGGTTGCCCTGAAGACAAGGAAACCAGTACTTCTCGCTCGCCAATATTGAGTTGTTCAACGGTTTGGTCAAACAACAAGGTGGCAATATCCGAATATTTAAGCAGTTTGGCGACTAGGGCATTACGGGTTACCTGGTTTTCGACAATATGACCTAGTTGCGGGTGGTGAATTTGCTCAGCAGCAAAGGAAATGGCGCCAAAGCTGTCCTTTTCCCATACATGCATTTGTGTATAAGGGGTAGCTCGGGTATTGATAATATTCTGCCACACACCCAGACGGGTCAATATGGCCTGACTTGACGCACTTAAGGCGCTGACCCGCAGGCCAGGTTCGTCAGATAAGGGTTGTTCTTGTGGTTGAGCATCGATAACCACCACGGGAATTTGTTTTTCGGCCAAGGCCAAGGCCAGCGTCAGGCCAACACAGCCGCCGCCGACAATCACAACATCAGTTGATATCATCCAGTTTTTACCCCCTTCATAAGCTTGCTCTTAACCCCCATAGCCTGATAAGCCAATGGTTGTTTTAAACAGTCAAACAGCCCCATGGTGAGTAATCCCATAGTACGACCTAATGCCAACGCTTTATCACTGTTTGAGAATAACCTGACCAGCGTATCGGTCATCCCCACTACCTGATTCATATCTTGTTGTCTAAGCTGAGAAAATTGCGCCAAAGTGGCAAACTCACCAATATCTTGTCCATTGATTAATGCGCTATTAATACATTGGCGTATGGCTTCAACATCCCGCAGTCCCAGGTTAAACCCCTGCCCTGCAATAGGATGAATGGTATGAGAGGCATTACCCATCAGTGCCACCCGGTGGCTGGTAATTTCTTTAGCCAAAGTCAGGGTTAACGGATAACTGAATCGCTGGCCCGCTTTAACAAACTGTCCGGCACGGTAACCAAAAGCCTGCTGCAGTTGAGCCAAAAATTGCTGTTCATCACAATCGAGCAGTGGCTGTACTTTATTTGGTGTAACACACCATACCAGCGAATAACGATCACCCGACAGCGGCAGCAACGCCATTGGACCAAACTCAGTAAAACGTTCAAACGCGCGGTTTTGATGAGGCTGGCTAATGCTAATATTGGTGATCACCGCACACTGCCCATAATCACTGCTGTGATTATCAATATTAACCCGTTGACGGGTTAAAGACTGGCCGCCATCGGCAACCAATAACAAGCGGGCTCGCAATTTTTTTTCACTCGATAACGTCAGCGTGAGGTGGCTGGGAAACGTGTCAATAGCACCAATACTGTCCGGGCAAAACCATTGCACATGACGAAAAGCCTTCAGTCGTTCAATCAATATCTGACCGAGATGGCGAACTTCAAGTACATAACCTAATGCAGCCAAATTAAACTGACTGGCGGTAAGGTAGCTTTTACCGATGTGCCCGCGATCTGATACCTGAATATCAACAATCGGTTCGACCTTGTGTTTTAATGCTGACCACCAGCCATAATCATCAAGCAATATTCTAGAGCCATGAGCAACCGCAATTGCCCGGCTATCATAGCTGGGTTGATTCTCTGCACTTGGCGGTACGGCTTCAACAATGGCAATCCGCAATTGCGGGTTGGTTTGGCTAATCGCTAAAGCCACAGAGGCCCCAACGAGTCCGCCGCCCGCAATAACTATATCGTATTGTTCAGCGTCGCTCAATCCACAACTGACTAAATAATCGGTCATTACGGCGCCATCAATGCTTCAATTTGTTTAATGGTTTTTGGTACATCGCAGGTCAATACCCGATGCCCTTGTTTAGTAATTAAAATATCATCTTCGATGCGAATACCAATACCCTTGTATTGAGCTGGCACATCAGCATCCATATCCACATATAAACCCGGCTCAACCGTCAGCACCATACCCGGCTCAAATTCACGGTTTTGGGCTTTGTTTTCGAGTCGATAATCCCCTACATCATGAACATCCAGCCCTAACCAATGACCCAGACCATGCATGTAGAACGCTTTAAAAGCCCCCTCTTCGATAAGCTGACTTACCTCGCCGGTTAGTAATCCCAATTTAACCAGCCCTTGAGTTATCACTTCAATCGCCTTATCACCGGCAATTTTGAGGGTTTTACCCGGCGTATACAGTGCTAACGCAGCCAACTGGGCGTCAAGCACCAATTGATAAAGCTCAGCCTGTGGGGCAGAAAAACGACCATTAACCGGAAAAGTCCGAGTGATATCAGCAGCATAACCATCGAGCTCGCAGCCCGAGTCAATCAGCAACAAATCACCGTCTTTAAGTTCATCTGAGTTTTGGGTGTAGTGTAAGATATTGGCATTATTACCCCCGCCGACAATCGTGCCATAAGCAGGGTAACGTCCCCGGTTCATCGCAAAGTGATGATGTAATTGCGCTTCAACCTGATATTCCGTCACTCCAGGTTGGGTAAACTGCATGGCTTTTTTATGCCCTTCGCTGGAGATTTGGCACGCTTTACTCATCACTTCAATTTCTTGGTCAGACTTAAACAAACGCATTTCATCAACAAGGGTGCGTGCATCTTTAGTGATTACCGGGGCTTTATAGCCCTTTTTGGGGGCTCTGCGTAATTGGCTAACCCAAGAGGTCACCTTTTGATCAAAATCACTGTAAACGCCCCCAGAGTAATATAAGGTTTGATGACCGTTAATTAGGTTTAGCAAGGTCTCATCAATCGTCAATAACGAATGGGCACAATCAATCGCCAGTAAATCCACCGCTTTGTCGGGGCCAACGCGTCGTCCGGTCCAAATTTCCATTTCTTTATCTTTGGGGCGACAAAACAAGGTGACTTTGTTTTCTTCTGACGGAGTAAATACCAATACAGCATCCGGCTCGGCAAAACCACACAGGTAATGAAAATCACTGTCCTGGCGAAAAGGAAACTCAGTATCCCGACTACGAGTTACTTCGCTGGCCGCAGGAAAAATAGCCATACTGTTGGCATCCATCTGCGCCATAAAACGTTCGCGGCGTTGTGCAAATTCGGCAATTGTGATCATTTTAAGCTTACCTTGATTTATGAAATCTAATGTAAAAACCTGACAGTCGAAACTGTTAATACAACGCTTAAGTTAAAGCGTTGAGCTAAAGCATCCGCTATTACGATTAAAATGGCTGTATTTGTTAGTGCAAAGTGATCTTGCCCTTGGACTTTATCGGAGTATCACCGAGTTCATCAAAGCACATAAGTGCCGAAATTCTTACGTATTCATGCACCTCAAAGAAGGCGTTTTCGTTTTCTTCATTGTCATCTAAGTCGGTAGCCATTTTACTGATCTCTGCAAAATCCCTGATCGCCTCATTAACGTCATCTGAAGCATCCGCCAGCACCCCTTTATTGAGTGCAAATCCTGACATAAACCCTTCGGTCCAATTGGCTAGTGCCGCAGAGCGTACATTAAGATTCTCATCATCATCAGGCAATAAAGGCGCAAAGGGCAAATCATCATCCAAAAGACACGAACAAACGTGTCTAAAAAGCACTTGCAACTGAGCTTCAACCTTTTGATTAAAACTTAAGCCCTGATTAAAAAAGTCCGTCAAAGATGCCAACCAGTCGGTAGAATCCATACTGGTCCCACCGCTTAAAATGCCGGCTATCACACCATGAATTTCTGACGGATTGGCATGAATATCAAACTGTTCTAAAACCGCCTGAATTATATCAAAATCTAACGCTGGAATATCTGTCATTTGGGCTATGCTTTAAATAGTAAAAAGAAATAAGGCGGATCGTATCACCCGCTAGCCATAGGATCTAGTGATCTGCAAGGCAAATTAAAATAAAGTGCTTAATTGACAACGTAATTTATTAAGTCACTCGTCGAATACTATTGAATATCAACAGGTTCGTAGGGTATAGTCAGCTCAACCAAAGGAAGTTAAACCGGGAGAAACCATAATAATATCAGAGGATAGTTATGACGCAGCATATGGTAACAATAAAAATACTCGGTAAAGAATACACCATCAATTGCCCCAAAGGACAACAGGAGCAGTTACGACGCTCTGCTGAGGCCCTACAGGAGCGCTTACTTAGTACTCAGAAAAAAACCATGTTACAAAGCAATCAAAACATTCTGGTGATGACCGCTTTGAATATGAGCCACGAATTACTCGAAGCTCAGGCGTTGTTGGACTTGATTCATACTGATAAAGCGGACGATAAAGAACACAAAACTTCCTAGCTCAAATGTTCCAACTTAACCTTCAATATCAGTCAGCTAAGTCAATCAGTCCATTAACTTATTAGTGCGAAACCAGCCAGCAATCGAATATCGTAAATCCACTGCGGTTAACACCTCATGGGGGAAACGCTCACTCTCAAACACCACCAAAGTGCCCGCTTTAGCCGAAATTTTTTGCAACACCTGTACAGAATCCTGCACAGTGCCTTGAGCATACAATAACAACTCCCCCCCCTGAGCGGGCGTATTAAGATAACAAACCGTGCTAAATACTCGGTTTGATCGTCCCTTAAAGGCATCAAGGTGTTTTTTGTAAAAATCACCTTTTTGGTAACTTGCATAATGGCACTCATAATCAAACAGCCCCATATAAAAGTGGCGGTTAACGCTAAGTCGGATTGTATTCATCAATTGAAGAAAACCCTGTTGAGCCTGAGCATGGCCATCAAGCCACAGCGTTTTGTCGTTTCTAACCGCAGGTTGTAGTTGCCGGTCTTGCTGTCTGCCAATACCCGCTGCTGTAAACTCAGCCTGACGGGTGATACAGTCATTTAACAATTGCCGAGTCAACAATTCGGGCAGCGCATTATCTAGCACCGCAAAACCGTGTTGATGAATATTGCCGAGCATTTTATCAAAGGTTTGATCAAGCGTATTATCGAACAAGTTAACAACCTGCTCGATAGAGGGCTCACCAAATTGGCCGTTATCGGTTTGCATAGCTTATATCGCTATTAATTGTAATTGCGACAGTATAACACTAGTGGGTCAGTACCAGCGTATATTTATATATGTATGTATGTATGTAGCCCAAGGCGGGGAAATACAACGCCATAAAATTATTAATTTGCTCTAAGTCATTGTAAATAGCAGTGTTTTTATCCAGTAGTTATAACAGTACATATAAAACGCTATACAAGCGGTTTTTTATGGTTATAATGTTTTTAGTCCCCTGGATATGTTTGTGAGCTGATATTGTCCCTGAGCCGATATCAACACCACAGGGTTCTGTTGTTATTACTATTGTGCAGGCCCGGCTTGTATCGGGAAGCCTACGGTAGTACAATAGTACCCGCCTTGAACCATAGGGTTCAAGGACATCTATTGGCCACGATGTAATCGGGGGATGGTTTTAACAAACGAACACCTGCCATTCGATAAGGTTGTTATTTTTCATTCCTTTATTTTTTATCAAACCCAGTGAATAATCCTTTAGCGAAAAAACAACTACGTCGTCATATCCGTACTTTACGTCGTCAATTAAGCCAGCAACAACAACATTTGGCTGCACAGCAGTTAGCAAAAAAATTGCTTCAACTGATTGATCAACGCCAAGCAAGCAAAGTCGCGCTATTTCTTAGCATGGATGGTGAAATTAATACCCGCCTTGCCATCGAAGCCTTATGGCAAGCCCAGGTTGAAGTGTATTTGCCTGTGATCCATCCTTTTAACCAGCAACAGCTAATTTTTCTCGTTTATCAGCCAGACACACCGTTGATCCGAAGTCATTTGGGAATGTTGGAGCCACAATTAGATTGCCAGCAGCTTTGCCCATTACCTCAACTCGACATTCTTTTCACCCCTTTAGTTGCGTTTGATGCAAAAGGCAACCGTCTTGGCATGGGTGGCGGATTTTACGACCGTACTCTAGCTTGCCACTATGCAGAGCAACGCACTGTGCCACAAATCATCGGTCTAGCTCATGATTGCCAGCAAACGCCCAACGTGCCCACCGATAGCTGGGATATCCCGCTGGCTGAGGTTATTACGCCTTTGGGGCATATTGAGCGGCCCTGATTTTAGTAGCACCAAGTCGCAATAACTCTTATCGTTTATTTATCGTCTTGGTTGCTTACCTGAGCTTGTTCAAGCGCATTAACTTGTTTTTCGAGGGCGTCTAGCTTTTCGCGAGTACGTTGTAATACTTGAGTTTGCACATCAAATTCTTCTCTTGAAACAAAGTCCATGTTGACTAATTTACGTTGTAAAATCTGCTTTATTTTATCTTCGAACCCTTCGGCAAATTGTTTAATGCCCGGTGGCACTGATTCAGTAATTTGTTTGGCGATTTCTTCGAGTTTTTTGGGGTTTAACATCACATGTTCTCCTGATTTTTGCGTATTGTAACCAGTGATCAGGATTTTAGATAGATGAAAGGCGCAGTGACTAAGGTTGGCTCGCACTGGCTAACCTTATCCCGAAGCTGTATCTAATACCAATTACATTAACTCACTAAGCTATTTTGCTTGTTAAAATGGCCACTGACTGCGTTGTTAATTTTGTATGTAGAACAACTATATACGGCAATTAACGCTTTGTCATTGACCATTTTCCC
>JBLHHD010000067.1:0-9541 GCA_047614605.1 Alteromonadaceae bacterium | reverse complement strand
GATTGTGGTTATTCCCTTTTGGTTATCTTGTTTTTAAGTCACGATATATTCCAAGATTTCTAGGTGTTTGCTTAATGCTTGGTTGTATTGGTTATTTAATAAAGTTCTTTGGCTTTATGCTTTTTCCAGACGTTGAGATCCCCGGTTTTGTCGGTAAGCCTAGCGCAATTGGAGAAATTGGCTCTTGTTTGTGGCTCTTGATTATGGGTGTTAAAGTCAAGCAACTTGATGCTGATAGTTAACGCTAAAATGCTAAATTTTGATTTATTCAACAATGCCCCACTGAAGATGAAATTGATTAATTTTTGATTTAATCAACAATGCCCTCCTGTATGTTTGAAAATCAATATTCGTAACCAACAGAAGCATGTTCCACCTAATCTAATAGTAAGTTACTTTAGTAAATTAGGTGGCTTGGTCGAACTATAAGGCAATCAACCTAGCAAACTTTACCGCCTAAAAGTTAACCAATAGGATTAATAGCCGTTTTTTTGGGATAAAAACCCAACACTTACCAATTAAACCCCCATATTACATCATACAAACCAACCAAAACCAGCAACCAGACTACACTGCCCAGCAATATCCATAGATAGTTAAGCGGGGTAAATTGACTATTGCTATGACCCTGTGGATCACCACAAGCCAGATTCATCGCTAGCTGCCCTTCATACAAGGACCATGCGATGATAGGTAAAACTAACGTGGAAATAATATCGGTTATTGGTTCGCCAATCTCTTTTTGTGACAATCGGCTGGTGATGGATTCGACAATAGTAAATACCACATATAAGGTCGCTATTGACGCGGGGTTCCACGAATATTTTAATTGTTTTTCACCCAGACTATGTTCAACCTCTCGAAATAATTGATGGGTAAAAAAGATTGAAAATATCGCCCGGGGAACCGGCCATACCTTTGAGCTGTAATGATCCCGGTATAATTGCCATTGCTTGTAAAACCAGTAAACTTTGTATATGCCTAAGGTAGAAATAAACAGCACGAGAAATTTTTTACCTGACACCACATAATACGCTTCCTCATTATCAGGTACCTCTGGGGTAATTTGGGCATCGGGGGTTTTATAGATATCGGTAGGCATAAGCAGGTGTCCTGTGAGTTGGCTGGTGGGTAAAGTACGGGCAACAGTAAACGGTTACCCGTTAAGATTAAAGGTTAATGTTTAATGTTTAATGTTTAATGTTGGTGAGCCTCACTAACCGCACCACCGGGGCTACGGAAGTTTTCGACCAATTGTTGAATTTCAGGTGGAGCATCACCGGTAAAGCGATTAACGCTAAAGGCAACCGTAAAGTTAACCAGCGCACCAACCGCACCAAAAGCGTTAGGCGAAATGCCAAAAAACCAGTTGGCAGGCATATCACCCAAAAATGAGGTGCCCGGTATAAACATAATCCCTTTATGTTGAAACACATATAACATGGTAATGCCAATCCCCGAACACATCCCGGCAATCGCCGCTGTACCACTGAGTTTTTTCGAGAAAATCCCCATCATCAAAGCGGGGAAAATTGACGAGGCCGCCAAACCAAACGCCAGTGCGACAGTACCTGCGGCAAACCCCGGCGGATTTAAACCCAAATAACTCGCAACCAAAATAGCGATTGTCATGACAAAGCGACTCACCCGCAACTCGGATTTTTCGGACAAGTTCGGTGTTAACACTCCTTTCATCAAGTCATGAGAAATCGCCGAAGAGATAGCCAACAGCAACCCAGCAGCCGTAGATAATGCCGCCGCTAAACCACCTGCCGCCACCAGGGCAATCACCCAAAATGGCAGATTGGCGATCGCCGGATTAGCCAACACCATAATATCCCGGTCAACCTTAACCATTTCGTTAGTTTCTTTATCTGCCACATACTGAATTTTACCATCGCCGTTTTTGTCTTCAAACTTCAACAACCCGGTGCCCTCCCAGTCTTTAAACCACTGAGGACGCTCTTCGTAAACCAGATTTTGCCCCGCTGTCGGTTCAATGGTATTCATCAAATTAAGCCGAGCCATCGCTGCAACGGCCGGTGCGACAGTATATAAAATCGCAATAAACACTAACGCATAACCCGCAGACGAACGAGCGGCTTTAACACTGGGTACGGTGAAAAAACGCATAATAACGTGAGGTAAACCGGCTGTGCCAATCATCAATGACAAGGTATAAGCAAACATATTGAGCGTACCGCCCATATTGTCGGTGGTGTATTCTTTAAAGCCGAGATCGGTAACCATTTTATCGAGTTTGTCGAGCAAATAAACCCCACTGCCATCAGCCAGCGTACTACCCAAACCCAGTTGAGGGATTGGATTACCCGTTAACTGCAAAGAGATAAAAATCGCTGGAATGGTATAAGCAAAAATCAGCACACAATATTGGGCAATCTGGGTATAAGTGATCCCTTTCATGCCGCCCATGACCGCATAAATCCAGACAACCCCCATACCAATACCTAGCCCGAGGCCATAATCTACTTCCAAGAAACGGGAGAATGCCACCCCAACGCCTTTCATCTGACCGATGATGTAGGTCAACGAAGCAATAATCAAACAAACCACCGCAACAATTCGGGCTGTTTTCGAATAATAACGATCAGCAATAAACTCCGGCACAGTAAACTTACCGTGTTTACGCATATAAGGCGCCAGCAACATCGCCAGCAACACATAACCGCCGGTCCAACCCATTAAAAACACTGAGCCGCCATAACCTAAAAAGGCAATTAACCCCGCCATCGAAATAAACGAAGCGGCACTCATCCAGTCGGCTCCAATTGCCATACCATTTTGCAAGGGCGAAATATTACCACCTGCGACATAAAACTCTTTAGTCGAGCCTGCCCTTGCCCACCAGGCAATAGCGAAGTACATGGCAAAAGAGCCAAAAACCGCGATATAGGTATATAGTTTTAACTCATCCATTACTGCTCATCCTTTGGTTTTTCTGCTGGTTTATCTTCAACTTTTTCTTCTACATTGTATCTTTTATCCAGCTGATTCATCTTGTATGAATACCAAAAAACCAAACCAACGAAAGTATAAATAGACCCTTGCTGAGCAAACCAAAAGCCCAATTTATAACCGCCAAGGCGGATGGTATTAAGCTGTTCCACCAGCAATAAACCAAAACCAAACGACACCACAAACCAGATAGCCAGGCAAATAAAGATCAAACGCAGGTTTTCCTGCCAATAAGTTTTGCTCTTTTGCACATTGAAATTCCAGACGATTTTTATAACTAGCATTATAGGGGATCGGGTAGCGTTTTGTTAAAAGTTTTTTGTTTGGTTACAACGGATGTTTGTTTTTTCAGGTCAGGCGGTTCGATTGATGGATTCATTTATTCATTCAGGTTTACAAAGAACATTTGCACTATACTATATGGCATTAAACTCACCATTTTAGGAAAGTCATGCCAAGCTGGATTCACCTTAGCAAAATTCGCTTGATTGCTACCATTGCCCTGCTCGCTTTTTTAAATTTAATGTTATTCGTGTCGATTCCGGTTTTTGCCAGTACAACGGTATTTAAATTTGACACTATTGGCATGGAGCAAGGGTTAGGTAACAATTACGTTTTAAAGGTTTTACAAGACCAGCAAGGGTTTATTTGGGTCGGCACTCAAAATGGTTTATATCGCTATGACGGTTATACCTTTAAAGCATTTATCCATGACCCAGATGACGCTGGCTCGCTGGCAGGTAATTATATTCAAAATCTTTATGAGGATAATAGCGGTACACTCTGGGTGGTAATGCCCAATAATGGGGTTGCTCAATATCATGCCAACAGTGAGACATTTACCAATTACCGCCATGACCCCAAAAACCTTAACAGCTTAAGCAATAACGATGTGATGGCCATCACAGGAGACCACGACTCAAACCTGTGGATAGCCACACTCGGTGGTGGTCTCGATGTTTTTGACCCCATCAGCCAGACTTTCCGTCATTTTACTCATAACCCCGAAGACCTCAATAGTTTAAGTGACAACCAAGTCTATACGGTACTCATTGATAGTACGGATACCCTGTGGGCTGGCACTCGTAACGCCGGACTTAACCGGATGAATAGACAAACAGGTCAATTCGAGCGATTTAGGCATGACCCCAAAGACCCAACTAGCCTCAGCCACGACCGGGTTTATAAACTACTCGAAGACCAAAAAGGCAATCTGTGGATTGGCACCCGGGGCGGTGGCTTAAACCGCTTTAATTCGCAAAACAACACCTTTGAACGGTTTGTTAATGACCCTAAGCAACCCGCCAGTTTGAACAGTAAGCAGGTTATGTCACTGTTTGAAGATAAGGTCGGTAACATCTGGGTGGGTACCATAGATGGTGGGCTTAACCGCTGGATACCCGGTACCCAGCAGTTTGATCATTACCTCAACAGCCCTCAAGATAAAGATAGCGTAGGTAGCGACTGGATCATGTCAATTACCCAGGACCAAACGGGCTATATCTGGCTTGGCACCTATGGCAACGGTATTGATAAATTTGATCCGTCAGTCAAGCGTTTTGGTCAGGTTAAACATGACAGTAGCTTGATAACCACAACCAGCAAAGTTTCCCCGAGCCTAAGTCAATCCCCAACGCTAAGCCAAGGTCGAGTACACGCCGTGTTTAAAGACAGCAAAGGCACGATTTGGATTGGTACAACCAATGGGCTTAACCGCTATGATCCGGGCAGCGATCAATTTACCCACTACTTTAATGACCCAGCTAACTCACAAAGCCTCAGTGACAATAACGTTTGGACAGTATTTGAAGATAGCCGGGGGATAGTGTGGGTGGGCACCCAAAACGGTGGACTTAACCAGTTCAATCAAACCACCAATACCTTTAGTCACTACCGTTATGATGTGAGTAAGCCAAACAGCTTAAGTGACGATTTTATTTTAATCATTGATGAGGACAGTCTAGGTAACCTGTGGATTGGCACCATGAATGGCTTAAACCAATTTAATCGCAAGAAAAACAAATTTACCCGTTACCTACATTCATCTAAAGACCCGACCAGCATCAGTCACAACACCGTTACCTCACTTTTTACCAGCCAGGATAGTCGCTTATGGATAGGTACTCGTGGCGGCGGCCTAAATCAGTTTAACCATAGCAATCAACAGTTTATTCATTACCTTCATGATCCAGATAAAGCCAACAGTCTCAGTAATAACAACGTGTTTGCCATCAATCAAGATAAACGGGGATATTTGTGGCTAGCCACCGACGGCGGATTAAATCAATTTAACCCACTGAGTCATCACTTCACCCATTACAGAAAAAAGCAGGGCTTAACCAGCGACAGAGTCAGAGGATTGCTGATTGATAAAAATGACAAACTCTGGTTTGCCGATGACAGCCTGCACATGCTCGACCCACAAACCGGTAGCCTAACCACCGAAATTGCCGGACAAGGCCGTTGTGGTGCCGCCCAGGGCAGCTATTTTCAGGCACTTGATGGTCAGCTATTTTTTGGTCTTGATGGTTATTGCAGCTTTTATCCAGGCAACATTATTCGCCCTACAACCCCCCCTTCATTGGTATTCACCGATTTTAGACTCCTCAACAAAAGCGTCAAAATTAATAACCCTAAAACGCCCTCGCCATTGACGCAAGTAATTAACCGAACCCAGATGCTGGCCTTGTCTCATGAAGATAATGTGTTGTCATTTGAATTTGCGGCACTGCATTTTTCGGCACCAAAGCAGAATCAATACCAATACAAGCTCGAAGGGTTCAACAAAGACTGGATCAAAACGGGCTCAGACAACCGCCGGGCCACCTACACCAATTTGCCCGCTGGCGAGTACACCTTTAAAGTTAAAGCCAGTAATTATAAAGGGGTGTGGATTGATAAGGCTCGCAAAATCAAGCTCACCATCAACCCAGCGCCTTGGCGTACCTGGTGGGCCTATTCAATTTATGCACTGTTATGCGCAGCACTGGCAAGTTTTGTCATTCATACCCAGCGACAAAAAATACGTCACGAACAAGCCCTAAATTACAAACTTCTGCAAGTAGATAAACTCAAAGACGAGTTTTTGGCTAATACTTCCCACGAATTACGCACCCCGCTAAACGGCATCATTGGCCTAGCCGAATCTCTAATGGACGGAATAGCCGGACAATTGCCCGGTAAAGCCAATCACAACCTCGACATGATCGTCTCAAGTGGTAAGCGATTAACCAATTTGGTCAACGATATCCTCGATTTTTCGACACTGAAAAACCACAACCTGATCATCACTGCTCGCCCGGTAGACCTGCATAGTCTGGTTGAGGTGGTATTAGCCTTGTCAAAACCGCTGGTCAAAGATAAAAACCTCGAACTCATCAATGCTATACCTTCTGGGTTACCCTCTGCACTAGCTGATGAGGATCGCTTGCTGCAAATTTTCCATAACCTGGTGGGTAATGCCATCAAATTCACAGAGCAAGGGGCCATAACCGTATCTGCCATACTCGATGATGATCAATTGACCATTAACGTCAATGATACCGGTATTGGTATCGAAAAATCGCAATTTAGCAATATGTTTAATTCGTTTGAACAAATTCAGGGTGACACTCAGCGCAGCCACAGCGGCACCGGTTTGGGCCTGTCGGTCAGTAGGCAGTTGGTGGCATTACATGGCGGCACGCTAAGCGTCGATTCCCAGTTTGGTTTGGGCGCTACCTTTAGTTTCACCCTTCCAGTATCCGAACAACGAGCACCAGCTCATACCGCCACCAGCCATAGTGTCAACCGTTTGCATCAGTTCGACAATGATCAGAAAATTACCGTAAAGCTAACTGAAAATGCCAGTCGATGGCGGATTTTACTGGTCGATGACGAACCGGTTAACCGTCAGGTATTACACAACTACCTGTCGCTGCAAAACTATAGCTTGATTGAAGCTTCAGGCGGCGAAGAGGCACTTAAAGCGCTTAAAGAGGATGGCCCGTTTGACCTGATATTACTTGATATCATGATGCCGAAGATCTCCGGTTATGAGATCTGCAGCAAAATCCGCCAAACCTGCCCCGCCAATGATTTACCCGTGATATTTTTAACCGCCAAAAATCAGGTCACTGATATGGTGCAAAGTTTTGCCGTGGGTGCCAATGATTATTTAACCAAACCAATCAACAAGCACGAATTGCTCACCCGGGTAGAAACTCACCTCAAGTTTTTGGATATTCACCGTAACCTCGAAGCTAATGTTAAAGCCCGTACAGCCGAATTGCGCCAGTCAAATCGGCAGATCAACATCTTAAGTAAAGTTTGCGCCGAAATAAGTGCAACCCTAGATATCGACGAACTGCTCGATACGGTTTATCAGCGGATCAAAGTCCTGATGATTGTTGATGTGTTAAATATTGGCATATACGATCCCACTAATCATCGTATTGTCTGTAAATTGGCAATTGAAGACGGCGTACGTTCGCCAGAATTCAGTTATGTGATGACCGAAAAAAATCGCCCCGCAGTGTGGTGTATTGAGCATCAGCAGCCCCTGATCATGAATGATGTTTTCAGCGAATACCCGGCGCGTTTTGGTGAATCCCCCAGAGCAACGCAGGGCAAAGTCCCCGGAGCGTTAATGTATTGGCCGATGTTCGCAGGCGACAAAATGATTGGTATGCTGACCGTACAAAGTTATCAAACCAACGCTTATAACCAGCAGCAGCAAAACACCATTCGCACCCTCGCCGCTGCCACCGCCATTGCGCTGGATAATGCGCAGGCATATCGTGAAATTGAACTAAAAAAACTCGAAGTCGAACAAAAGAATCGTGAAATAACCACCACCCAGCAACAACTGGCACAGTCAGAAAAAATGGCCGCACTTGGCACCCTGACCGCTGGTGTCGCCCACGAAATCAATAACCCGACCAACTTTGTTCACGTCAGTACTCTTAGCCTCAAAGAGGATTTAAACGACTTTCAGCAATATTTACTGACACTGGCCGGTGATGATGCTGAAAAAGAAGTGATTCAAAGCTTCCGGCAACGCTTTAGATCGCTTGACCAACATTTAGTTACTATCCAAACCGGCACCGAACGTATCGCGACCATAGTTAAAGACCTACAAGCCTTCACCCAACTAGACTCAGCCGAGTTAGAAACAATCATCATCACCGATCTATTGCAATCAACCATTAACCTAGTACAAACCCAATATCAAAATACCACTGACTTTATCAGTCAATTTAACGCCAGCGGTCAGCTCAGCTGTTATCCGGTACAACTCAACCAATTGTTTATGCACCTCATCGTTAATGCTTGTGACGCCATAAAAAACCGTCAACATCCCCCCCCGGGACGAGGCGAAATAGATATCAAAAGCCAGCGTGACGATAAAGCGATTATCATCACCATAAAAGACAACGGCTGTGGCATGAGCGAAGAAACTAAAACCCAACTGTTTGAGCCGTTTTACACCACCAAGACCGTCGGCGAAGGCACAGGACTAGGTTTGTCGATAGCCTGGGGTATCGTGCAAAAACACGGGGGAGAGTTAAACGTAGAGTCACGATTAGGACTTGGTACGACTTTTGTGTTGCGGTTGCCGGTGTGATAGGGATATTTACAATTTAAACATGACTGGCATTGGGTTTTTAGTAAACAGTCTATGCAATACTTCTTATAGTCAATAAAAAAGCCACATTACGTGGCTTTTTAGTATAATTGATTACATTCCTGTGGTTTCGCTTCGCATAATACGACCTCACCTGACACAACATATTTATAAATATTCTACTGAAGATATTAGCCTAATTAAGGGCTTAATTCAAGAAACTATTCTAATACTGATTTTGCCAGCGGTGGTGATATTTGCCAAACCTTGTGTAGCTTCAACTGTTTCGTTTTGATTCAACTTAACATCCTGTGTTACGACACGCTCACTATCTGAAATTACTTGTCGTATATTTATTGTCAACTCTACATCGTCCAATTTATTTAAAATGTTTATTTGAGCAGACTCCGTAAAACGTATAAATCGAATGTCGATAGGTTCATTTTTATCATACCAAATAGTATAGTGACAATTATATTCCCTTTCTTCATTACCCTCTAATTTAATATTATATTTTTCAATCGCAAAGTAATCATTGCCCATGACCCTAGAAAAATTAGTTAAACCTTGACTTAAACCGATTTTAGCGGTACGTGAGGGTGTTTGCCTGAATTAGAGGCTAATATTATGGTATTGCAGATTAGACATTTTACAAAGCAATACCTATAACACCCGCCAATCAATTCCTATCCAATTGAAATATATGAAGATTATCCTCATGGGTTTTTCTAAGCGAATACTCAGAAGATTGACCATATATTGAGCTATATTGATAACTATTTGAAATTGAGAATAATCCCATGGTTTTACCTCCCGTTCCAACTCACCCTAAGGGTGAAGTCAATTTACCCGTAGAAAAAGAGGTCTTTGCCCCCATAGCGTTAGACACTTTTGATGGAAAAGTGCGAGTTGAATGGGAACCCAATGCCAGTGTGACGCCTATTGGTCAGCTACCCTTTT
>JBLHHD010000066.1:0-9665 GCA_047614605.1 Alteromonadaceae bacterium | reverse complement strand
TCCACTCAATATCGCTAGAACTTTTAACAGAAAGTTTCAGTGATACCTTTAAAGAAAAGTTTGTTGATAAAAAAGAAAAACAACAAACAATAAGTGGATTAATCGACCTAATCACCTATACGATTCCCGAAGATTCAATAAACACAGTATTTAGAGGGAGGCAAATAGTACCAATGGGATTCAAAACATCACCTGTTATCTCTAATATCATTTTTAGAAAGATTGATATATTAATCCAAAAGTACTGCGCCTCGAAAAATGTAACTTACAGCAGGTACGCCGACGATTTATTATTCTCAGCAACAAAGCAATCTAAATTTGTACATTCCGATAGTTTTGAGCGTGAAATTGAATTTTTGCTTTCAATAAATAAATTTAAATTAAATCAAAAAAAAACGCTCAAGGCTTGTCATACAATTTCACTCAATGGCTATGTAATAGAAAACCCGAGCATTCCAGGGGTAGCTGGCCATATTAGAATTTCAAATAAAAAAACAAAAATAATAGATAAATTAAATCAAAGACTTACCAAGGAAAAGTCGGCTAAATCAATAAACATGAATGCTGAAAAAATAATGCAACAGATATTTAATTTCAAGGCTACTAAACATGAGTTTAGAGAGCCTACACCAGGATTTATTCAGCAATATTGTCGTGATCAACTGTTTAATAAAGCGACTGGTTACCGAGCTTATTTAATAAGCTTATTGCAATTTCAAAATCAGTATCAATGCATTGATACTAAAGCCATAAATAAATATAGCCAGCAGATCACCAATCTTAACAAGCACATAAGCAAAATGGTCACCTCCTGAGCAACCCTATATCCCAAACGATTTCTCACTTTGTAATAATGACAAAACTTCAGCTGGCTTATCGCCATGCCAGTTGGTCACTTATCTCGTAATACTGGTAGTACATATTTGCAATTAACCCATCAACAATCTCAGTCAGTAAATTGGTCATTTGATGAGAGTGAACACCTTCAATTTCTCGCATTATATCAGGTACTTTTTTATCGCTAATACTGCTATCAATCCCATCTTGAATGGCAGCTTTAAGCGCATAGAATTTGTCTTCACGCTCCTGTTACTGCCTTATCAGCTCGCGTACAACTTCGCTGTCACTAGCATATTTTCCACTGGCGATTTGTGCTTCGAGCCAACTGTCGTGTGGGGCGGTAAATATGAAGCAATCACGTAACTTGGTCATTTAATGCCTATAATAAAGAGCTCCTCCACCACCTATCTCGGCAACCAAACAGACACTTTTAACCCGCCGCCTTCACGATTGCTTAGGGCAATTTTACCTTCGTGGGCTTCGATTATTTCGCGGCATAATGGCAAACCTAAGCCAGTGCCGGTTTGTTTGGTAGAATAAAACGGTAGCAAAGCACTTTGCAGGACCTGATCAGACATGCCGCTGCCACGGTCGGTCAGGGTTAGTTGGTAGGCTATGGGGTGTTCACTCAAATTGAGTTGAATTTTATCTTCGGCGGAGCCAGATTCGGCGGCGTTTTTTATCAGGTTGATTAATACCTGCTCCATTTGGGCCGGATCAAAAAAGCCACTTCCGGTGGGGACTTTGCCTTTTATACTAAACGGGGCCTGTTGTTTGAGTCCATCAATGTAATCAGCCCAAATGACGTTTTTTCGCTGGGGCAACGGCAATCTTGAAAATTTGGCGTAACCCTGAATAAAACCGTTTAAATGGCTCACCCGCTCTTCAATAGTGTTAAAAATTAGGTTCAGTTTTTTATCGTCTTTTGCCAGTATTTTGCCTGAATGAGCCATCGATGACATCGGGGCCAGTGAGTTATTAAGCTCGTGACTGATCACCCTGATCACTTTTTTCCATACCGCGACTTCTTGACGGTTAAGCTCTTTGGTTAATTGTTTAAACAAATACAAATGGTGATGACGAGCGTTCAGTAAAAACAGGCTTTGCGATAAATGATAGGTTTGCTCTTCGCTTTGGTTTTGCGGATCACTAAGACTAAATAAACCATCTTTTGCCGATTTTATTGCCTGACTAAGGCTTTGTGGGGCGCTGTCAATCAACTGATGAAAGTTACTGCCTTCAAAACGTTTACCCTGATTAAATAAATGCCGGGCCGCAATGTTCGAATATAACACCCGCTGGTTTTCGTCAGTTAATACCATCGACAACGGCGAGCTTTGAATGACTTTATCAAGCAATAATTCACGCTGATATATCGACTGACGCTCTTTTCGTAAAACCTCACCCACCTGATTGTACAACACCGCCAAACGACCTAATTCGTCATGGTGATCCGCCGGTAAAGAGATACTAAAATCATTATCCTTAAAGTTAAGCAGCCCAGTTTCAAGGGCATTAAGCATATAAGCCATACGTTTAGTTGCTAATCGGGTCAGCAACAATCCCACCAGTACAGCAATAACAACAACCCCTGACAACCAATAAGCATAATACTGTTGGTCAGGACTCACTATGGTTAATAGCACCGCTACCAGTAAGGTTACTAACACCACAATTAGGCTGACAGCCAAATAAAGCTGTTGCTGTAACGATGAATGACTCATCAGCGAGAAATTCCGTATTTATCCATCCGCCGATACAGTGCCTGTCGACTCAACCCCAATGATTTCGCCGCTCGGGCAATCACGCCATCAGCTTGTTCAATAGCTTGTAAAATGTCGTCCTTGTCTGGGTCGATAACGGTTTTGGCTGTGTTAACGCTCACATGCTCAAGACCAAAATCACCAATGCCTAACCACGGTGATTTTGCCAGTACCATCGCCCGTTTTACCGCATTCTCTAACTCACGAACATTACCCGACCAATCATGACTTAATAATACCGCCTCCAAATCATCGTCTAGTGGATGACCCGGCCCCGTAAAATGATGGACCAGCGGGATAATATCCTCAGGGCGCTGATTTAATGGCGGTAGTTTGAGTTCGATGACATTTAAGCGATAAAACAAATCTTCTCTAAATCGTCCGGCATTGATATCTTCACGCAAATTGGCGTTAGTAGCAGAGATTATTCTGACATCCACCTTGCGGGTTTGATGACTACCCAACCGTTCAAACTCACCCGTTTGTAATACCCTGAGTAATTTGACTTGGCCCGCCAGTGGTAAGTTGCCAATTTCATCTAAAAATAAAGTGCCCCCATGAGCCGCTTCAAAACGACCAATCCGGGCCTTATTGGCACCCGTATAAGCACCCGCCTCTGCACCAAATAATTCAGCTTCGAGTAAATCTCCCGGCAAAGCACCGACATTCACTTTAATAAATGGCTGGTCTTTACGATTCGAATTAGCCTGAATGATTTCGGCAATTTTTTCTTTACCTGCGCCGTTGGGGCCAGTGATTAATGCAGCAATATCTGACTTGGCAACCTGCACCGCCATTTCGATGAGAGTTTGCATCAACCCACTTTGGTAAACCAAACCACATAAATCATTGTCAGCCAAAGAGCCTCTGGCATTTTTGAGTTGCTGTTGTTGGTATTTTTGCTGGTTTAACAAACGCTGGTTTTGTTTGCGCAAGTCCTGCATTTCGAGCAGGTTTTTCGCGGTCATCATCAGCTTGTTATCGTCCCAGGGTTTAGCCAAATAGTCTGACGCCCCAGCTCTGACCAATTCCACCGCCATTTCAAGCTGGGTCCAGGCAGTTAGCAAGATAATGGGCAAATCAGGTTGCAACTCTCTAAGCTGATAATAAAGCGCTTTGCCTTCCTCACCAGAGGTGGTGTCCTGGGTAAAGTTCATATCCTGGATAACCAAGCCAATCGATTGTTGCTGAACAATATCAAGGGCATCTTGGGGGGAGTAACAACTCAGGGTGTCGAAGTCATGAATACCAAAAAGCAACTCCAACGCCGTACAAACAGCAGGGTTATCATCAACAATCAGTATTTTATCCATGGTTTGGCTTTCTTTTGTCTAAGTGCAGTGAGTATATACCCAAACCGCCCTGCATTGTCATAGTGAGTGTCAGGGCGGCTGGATATTCGAGTCTTTTGGAGGATTAACGCGTAGCAATCGCTGGTGAAATTTGCGCAGCTTTTAAAGCAGGCATTAGTACGGCAAGCTGACTTACCATAAACAGACCAAACATGGTCGCGACAACATAGACACTGCTTAACTGATTTACGCCATATTCGTTAACCAAAAAGTAATTTAACGCCAGCGACAATACGCAACCAATGGTGATGCCGGTAAAGGCCATTAACGCGTTTTCAATTAAAAAGTAACGGGTGATATCAGTTTTACTGGCACCTAAGGCACGGCGAGTGCCAATTTGTTTTATTCGCTGATTAACCGAAAACGAAGACAAGCCAAAAATACCCACTACAGTTACAAGTAACAACAGCACAATAATGGTCAACAAGACTTTAGCCATGGCACTGTCACCCTGATACTGCTCTTGTTTACTTTGCACCATAGTTTTGGCTTCACTGACGACCCGATCAGCGTTTAATGCCAGCATTTTATCTTTAACCTGCGCCATTATTGCCGTTTTTTGTGCTTCCTCAGCCCGGATCATATAGCGAATAAAGCTGCCACCTTCTACCGAGGGCAATATTACATTATCGTTAAATATCGGTGCATTTACCCAGGCACCTTGCATGACTTTTACCACACCGATAATTTTTTTAGGGGTATTACTCGAATAAACAAACTTACCCAATGCCCCCTCAGGGAACCATTTTTGAGCTAATCCTGCGCTGATGACGATAACTGATTCATCCCCTTCTGGGCCGGAAGTAACTTCATTTTGGGTAAAATTACGCCCCTCTAGAAGCTCGACTCCCATCGTCGTCAATACATGCTCATCTCCCCGATAGACGCCGGCTTCAAAACCGGCATTATCATCGTCAGCCTTGAGACTAAAAGTACTAGAGCTGCCACTGCCAGCAATTGGCAAGTGATTAATCGCTACCGCATCAATCACCCCAGGTATCGCTCTGAGCATCTGTTCATCAAGTTGTATTTGCTGGTTAATATTGACATTGGGTTTGATGTCCACGGTTCTCAAACCAAAAATTTGGTTTTCTTTAAACCCGGACTCCCGATCGATCAGAACCAACCGTTCGTTGATGATAAACAAGGCGTTGGCAACAATCGCCAACGTAAGGGCCATTTGCAGTATGATCAATACCGCACGGCTTTTGTGCTGTAGTATAGCACTGAATATTGGTCTAATTTCAAACATCTCTTCACCTTTACTTTAACGGTTATTGGGTTTTCAAATGAATAGCTGGATTGGTTTTACAAATACGATAAGCAGGATATAACCCCGCGATCACACTGCTCAAAATAGCAATAGCAAACACGGCCACCACCATAGTCAAATCAATCTGGCTGAGACGGTCAAAGTTACGGTAAATGGTTCTGAGCCCCATTAAACCCACCAAGGTAAACAGCAAACCAAGAACGCCGCCGAAAAAACCTATCAGTGATATTTCAATTAAATGCTGTTTAAACACTTCAAATTGACTCGCTCCCAGCGCTCGGCGAACACCTACTTGTGGGGCACGACGTAAAAATTTCGCCAGTAATAAGCCGATGGTATTGACCAGACACACCACCAAAAACATAAAGCTTAATCCCACCAGCATTGTACTGTCCTTGCCTACAATCTTACGATTATCCAGCCATTGCTGAACATTTTTGATATACCCAGCAGCATCTTTTCGGGTAAAGCGGCCAACCTGTTGTTGCTCGCTGACATAAGCGGCCAGATAGTCCTTATAACGCTGCTGTTGGTCCGGCGTATCAAGCTCTACCCAGTACTGCAACCAGAGGGTTTCAGATTGTAATTTTTGCTGGAAAGTATCAACCACCTCAGTTTTCCACGAATGGTTGTTGCCCCAACTGGGATATTCGTTAATGGCAGCCAATGACAATGGAATAAAGATTTTTTCACCTGAGCGAAACGAACCATTGTTTAAATCATAAAACTTCGGCGAGGGATTAAAGTCTTCAACCACGCCAATCACAGCGTAGCTTTTACCGTCCAGCATAATCGTTTTGCCAATGCTGATCTCGTCGCCAAACAGCTTTTCACTTAATGAACGGGCGATCACCACCACAGGCGAGCCAACGTCATCAATGGCCTTATCCCAGGCAGCACCCTGAATAAATTGCAATTCAAACATCGTGAAAAAATCGCTGTCGGTAACCCTGGCCTGCTCTATAAAAGGTGCTACCTCAGCATTGTCCGACTGCACCGAAAGCCCGGTTTTATACATCCCCGACTGACGCGACGGCACCGTCGAACGACGTAAGTTCATCACATCCTGATAAGTTAACTGGGTACGAAGCTTTTCGCTGCTAGTTTCGTCCCGGGTTTGCAACTGTATGGCAAACAAACGGTCATTTTTATGTGCCATCGGGTTAATATTTTTCAGGTGATAAACTGTAAGGGTAGTCATCGACACGCCAATACCAATCGCAATGGCAAGGATCATTAAAAAGCTGATCACTGGCGTTTGCTTAAGGCTTAGCCACGATAATTTAAGGTAATAATTAAACATAATTGCTCCTATTGGTGTTCTAGGCACTTTTGGCGCTGGCTAAACCGTCATAAACCGAGAAGTCGTTTACCTGACCATCAATGATTTGAATATTGCGCTGAGCACGACGGGCCAGTTCAGCATCATGAGTGACCATGATGATCGTGGTGCCTTTTTCATTAATATCTTCAAGCAACTCCATCACTTGACGAGCCATTAGTGAATCGAGGTTACCGGTGGGTTCATCAGCCAGTAAAAATCGCGGTTGACCAGCCAGTGCCCGAGCAATTGCTACCCTTTGTTGCTGACCACCCGACAGTTGTGCTGGATAATGTTTCATTCGTGCGGCCAAACCCACTTTTTCAAGGGCATCTTCAATGCGGGCTTTACGGTCTTTGGCATTAAAACCCCGATAACGCAGCGGCACATCAACGTTATCAAACAGGTTTAATTCGGGGATGAGGTTAAACCCCTGGAAAATAAAACCGATTTTCTCATTACGAATACGCGAACGTTCACGGTCGTTAAGTTTGCCGATATCCACGTTATCGAGGATATAGCTGCCACCGGTAAAGGTTTCGAGCAAACCAGTGATATTTAAAAAAGTGGTTTTACCCGACCCAGAAGGGCCAGTCACCGATACAAACTCACCTTCTTTAACATGTAAGTCGAGCGCCCGCAAAGCATGAGTTTCAATCACATCTGAGCGGTAAACCTTGGCAATATTATTCATTTTTAACATAATTTTATCCTTACTATTGTCCTTTGACTGTGAACTGCTTTTATCGAATGAGCACTTGAGCGGCTTGCTTTAACGGGTCAAGTGTTGAAATAATCAACTTGTCACCGACTTTAACCCCTTCAATAATTTCAACCTGACTGATACTGGTGGCACCGGTTTTAATATTGATTTTTCGAGCACTGTTATATGTACCCGTAGAAGATCTATCCTGATTGACCAAATAAGCGATTCGGCCACCGCCGGACTGCAAAAATGCCCCCCGTTTGATCATCAATACATCGGCTTTGTTTTCGAGTAATACTCTGGCAGTCACGCGTTGATTTTGGCGTAAACCTAATTTACCCTGACTCTCAAAGCGCACTCGCGTGCTCACCTGGTTATCAATCACCTGCGGTGAAATAGCCGAGATATAACCTTTAATACTAACGCCGTTAACCGTTACTTCGGTCTGCATATTAATGCCAATATCGTCGGCAAAGTTTTCAGGAATAGACAGTTGCGCCTCATAAGCCGTTAAATCAACAACTCTCAACAAAGCTTCATTAGGATTAACTTGCGAGCGCTGGGCGACTAACCAATTGCCCACCACACCATCAAGTGGTGCCTTGATTTCAAGGTCGCCAACCTGACGGACTAAATCATCAACCACCAATTGCTGTTGCTTAACCTGTAAGGCTTTGGTTTTAAGCTCAAATGCCCGCTGGTCTTTTTTCAGTGCTGCTTCTTTGCTGGCATGATTATATTCAAGCTCGGCGCGGGCCAAGTCATCCTGGGATTTTTCATAATCAATGCGACTGATCAACTGCTCTTTAATCGACGTGTCAGCCCGGCGTTGTTCGCGTTTTGCTGCCACCAAAGACACTTTTGCCAAATCCAGTGTCTGTTGTAATTTAAGTTGATCAGAGCGTACGTTGAGTTTTTGTCGCTCCAATTCAATCGCCAATGCCTGTAATCCGGCTTGTTGTTGCTTAAGTTGATTACTCAGTTGTGGACTCGACAGCCGTGCGACAACTTGACCAAGTTTGACTTCGTCACCCGGTTGAACCAACAAGCTAATACTGCCTGACGCCGTGCTATAAACAGAAGGGGCATTGGCGGCAACGATTTTGCCACTGGCAGAGATATCACGAATAAAGGTGCCTCGGGTTACTGTAGCAATACGCAATGAGTCTGCGACAATTGACAGTTCATTTTTTTGCCACTGTTGATATTGTGGATAAGCCATTGCCAAGCTTGAGATCACCGCTACCCCGGCAAATGCCCATTTGGCCCGTTTGATCCAGGGCGATTTAGCGCTCACTGAAATATCCTGTGCTGATGTATCCTGAATCATCTATTGACCCCACCTTGGTTGAAACTACTCAAATCTTACAGTGATAGAGCAGTAACCATGCCATTAACAAAATATTTTTTAACTATTTGTTTTTTATGATATTTTCTATAAAATGACAAAGCAGGGCCTGTCCACGGACAGTTTAAAAGTGTCCGCCGCCCCGGACACCGGACACCGGACAGCTGAGTAAGGGCTGGTTATTCAACAAAAAACCTTAATTTTTATACTGTTTTTAGCTTTATCACAGATAAAACATTTCACTTAGGGCCATTTCGTGTAGAATATCGCGCACTGTGTTTAACGTTATGAATTGTCGGTTTATTAGAGCCGCCGGGGATATAGAGAAACCATTATGAAAAAAATTGCACTTTCATTATCGCTAATATGCGGCTTAGCTAGCTTTGTTGGCGCAGCCAATGCCTATGAAGGAAATGCCGAAGCCGGTAAAGCAAAAGCAGCTAGCTGTGGTGCTTGTCACGGTCCTGATGGCAATAGCGCCATGACCACTTACCCTAAAATCGCCGGACAACATGCTCAATATATTTACAGTCAGCTGGCTGCGTTCAAACAAGGAATGCAAAGTGGCGGTAAAGAAGGTCGTTACGACCCGGTAATGAGTGCAATGGCGATGCCATTAACTGACGACGATATGAAAGATTTGGCTGCTCACTTCTCAGGTCAAAAAATGAAACCCGGTAGCACTCCTGAAGAAGTCGTTGCTGCTGGTAAAAAATTGTATATTGCAGGTGATGCCGAACGTGGTATCCCGGGTTGTACAGCCTGTCACGGCCCTCGCGGAACAGGTATGGGTCCTGCTGGGTTTCCACAGATTTCTTTTCAGCACGCTGATTACACCAAAGCGTCACTAGAAAAATTCCGTAATGGCACCCGTGCCAACGATAAAAACAACATCATGACTGATATTGCCAAAAAGCTGACTGACAAAGACATCGAAATTTTGTCAAAATACTTAGGTGGTCTTCACTAGCGCGCCATATGGTTAGAAAATAGACTCACCAGAGTGTCTAAAAATTGAGAATGTTCTGGTTTAATGATAAACAAAAAGTGAATTCGCAACAA